>NZ_JASCXL010000078.1:0-44043 GCF_030010595.1 Streptomyces sp. CC224B
TTTCAGCCCGTCCGGCGTTTGAGGACGAGGCGCGGAGCGCCGAAAAAGCGGGGTCCAGGGGCGGCAGCCCCTGGTTTGGACAAAGGGGCGGGACCGGGGCGCCCCGCGCGGGCCCGTGCGACGCTGATAGCGGCCCCGACCACCCCGTACCCGAGGAAGACACACCCATGAGCCCCGCCGAAGGCGACCCGCAGCGGATCCTGATCGTGGACGACGAGCCCGCCGTACGCGAGGCGCTCCAGCGCAGCCTCGCCTTCGAGGGCTACGGCACCGAGGTCGCCGTGGACGGCGCGGACGCCCTGGAGAAGGCGGCCGCGTACCGCCCCGACCTCGTCGTCCTGGACATCCAGATGCCGCGCATGGACGGCCTGACCGCGGCCCGCAGGCTCCGCGCCACCGGGTCGACGACGCCCATCCTGATGCTGACCGCCCGCGACACGGTCGGCGACCGCGTCACCGGCCTGGACGCGGGCGCGGACGACTACCTGGTCAAGCCCTTCGAGCTGGACGAGCTCTTCGCCCGCATCCGCGCGCTGCTGCGCCGCAGCTCGTACGCGGCGGCCGCCGGGCGGACCGCGGAGAGCGACGTCCTCACCTTCGGCGACCTGCGGATGGACCTCTCCACCCGCGAGGTCACGCGCGGCTCGCGCACGGTGGAGCTGACCCGTACCGAGTTCACGCTCCTGGAGATGTTCCTCGCGCACCCGCGCCAGGTGCTCACCCGCGAGCAGATCCTCAAGGCGGTGTGGGGCTTCGACTTCGAGCCGTCGTCCAACTCCCTCGACGTGTACGTCATGTACCTGCGCCGCAAGACCGAGGCGGGCGGCGAGCCGCGCCTGGTGCACACGGTGCGGGGCGTCGGGTACGTGCTGCGCGCGGACGGCACGGGGAACGGCGGGCGCGAGTGAACCCCGTGCTACGCCGCTACCGGGTGCTCCCGCTGCGCTCGCGGCTCGCGCTGCTCGTGGCGACGGCGGTGGCCGCGGCCGTCGCGGCGGCTGCGGTGGCCTGCTGGTTCGTCGTACGGAACACACTGATCAGCTCGATGGACGACGCGCTGAGCGAGAAGCGGGTATCCGACGAGTTCGTCCGGGACGCGATCTACGCCGACGGACGATGCCGTCAGTCGATCGTCAAGGACGGCGACCGGCCCGACCTGTACAAGCAGACCGTCATGGTGGCCGACCAACGGGGCGGCAGTTGCATCATCTTCGGCCAGCAGCGGATCGAGCTCAAGGTGGCGGACACCGAGGTGGCGCAGCGTGAGCGACCGGAGGCCTTCCACGACGCGACCGCGGTGAACGGGGACAAGTACCGCGTCTACACCTACCCGCTGTCCGGTCTTCCGTACGCCGTCTCCGTGGCCCGCCCCCTCGACGAGGTGCAGGACACCCTCAGCAACCTGGTCCTGGTGCTCTCGCTCGTCGCCGGGGCCGGTGTCGTCGGGGCCGGGGCCGCAGGTCTGTGGGTGGCCCGGGCCGGGCTGCGGCCCGTGGACGAGCTCACCGCCGCGGTCGAGCACGTGGCCCGTACCGAGGACCTGAGCCTGCGCCTGCCCACGGACGGCGCCGGTGACGACGAGATCGCCCGGCTCTCCCGTTCCTTCAACGCGATGACCTCGGCGCTCGCGTCCTCGCGGGACCTCCAGCAGCAGCTCATCGCGGACGCGGGGCACGAGCTGCGCACGCCTCTCACCTCGCTGCGGACGAACGTCGAGCTCCTCGCGCGCAGTGACGAGACGGGGCGGGCGATCCCGCCCGACGACCGCAAGGCGCTGCTCACCTCCGTGAAGGCGCAGATGACCGAACTGGCCGCTCTCATCGGCGACTTGCAGGAGCTTTCCCGGCCGGACGCGGCGCCGGGGGCGAAGGTGCAGGTCGTCGCCCTGCACGAGATCGTGGACGCGGCCCTGGAGCGGGCCCGGCTGCGCGGCCCGGACCTGACGTTCTCGGCGGACCTGTCGCCCTGGTACGTCCGGGCGGAGCCGCCCGCCCTGGAGCGGGCCATCGTCAACATCCTCGACAACGCGGTGAAGTTCGGCCCTCCGGGCTCGGCCGTCGAGGTCGCCCTGAAGGACGGCGTCCTGACGGTACGGGACCACGGCCCCGGCATCCCCGCGGACGAACTGCCCCACGTCTTCGACCGCTTCTGGCGCTCCCCCTCCGCCCGCAGCCTCCCCGGCTCCGGCCTGGGCCTGTCGATCGTGGCCCGCGCGGTGCGCCAGGCGGGCGGCGAGGTCTCCCTGGGCCCGGCCCCCGGCCCCGGAACGGTGGTGACGGTCCGCCTGCCAGGAGCCCCGACACCACCACCGGCGGCTCCTTGAGCCTGAGCGGGACGTCACTGCCGGGAATGGCCGAGAATTCCGCCTGTCGGCCGTGACATCCCGGGATTCAACCGGTGACACAGCGGACTTCCGCAGCGAACCTCACGTAGCGCAGCACTCCCCTTCTCCGGTTACGTACCACGGAACAGAGAAACGGAATACACCCGTTGTGGATCACAACTCGTGAACCCCGCAGCAGATGACATGCAAATTTTTCCGTCGGACGGTACAGAGGATCACACCTGCGCATTGCCGAGCCCGTGGTCGCCTCTCCTTTGCCAAACTATAAGAAGTTGAATACCGGGTCATCCGCATCAGCGATGCGGAATTGACCCATCTTGTTCAAGCAACGACTTACCGCCAACTCTGCTCAGCACGATCCGCTCTTACTTGCAGAGTGGTTGGCTGTACCCGCGCCGCTCGGAAGGCCCGGCGGCGCGGAAGGAGAAAATCGTGCACGGATTAACCAGGAGAGCCATCGGGGCCGCCACGGCGACCGTCGCCCTGGCGACTCTCGGCGTCAGCGCGGCCGCAGCCGACGGTCCCTCCGCCGCGCTTCCCTCCGTGGCGCAGGCCGATGAGCGGCCCGCCGTCCGTTCCCTCACACCCGACCAGCGCCAGGATCTGCAGTCCGAGGTCGAGGCCGGTCTCGCCAACTCGCTGGGCGGCCGACAGGTATCGGCGAACGAGATCGCCTTCCCCGGCACTGGCGCTCTCCTCACACTGCCGCTGCCCGGGCAGGACACCGCCCCGCCTTCCAGTGGGCCGGCGATGCGAGCCGTCGGCATCGACGCACCTGAGACCCTGGCCGACTGGGAGGGATGCCCGGCCGGTCAGGACGACAACCGCTGGTACTGCTTCTACCAGCACGAGGACTTCGGCGGGCGCCGACTGCAGTGGAACCACGCGCACTGCCAGGACGCCGTCAAGTTCAAGGACTACGACTTCAAGAACCGCACCTCGTCGTGGGTCAACACCACGAGGAACATCTCCCACTGGGGCATGATCGTCAAGGTGTGGCAGGCGGACGGTCCGAACCGCCTGATGTGGACCGAGAGACCGTGGACGAAGTCCTCCTACGTCGGGGACGAGAACAACGACAAGGCGGACCAATTCGAGGCCTGCCGCAGGTGAGGTACCAGGCAGGCGGCGCATGAGCGGGGCCGGAGGAACGGTAAGGGTTCCTCCGGCCCACGTCGTGATCCTACGGCCTCGCTCCTTCGGCTCGTACGGGTTGCCGTGTCAGGGTTTCGCGTACGGACAGCGTGGCCGGGACCTGCTTGACGTTGATTTTCAGCGGGTCTCCGAAGATCGCCTCCTCGCTGCCCATGACGGCCCCCGTGTCGGGGCTGATCAGCAGCGTCTCGCGTGAGTAGTGCTTCGGGTGTGCGGGGTCGTGGCCCGGCTTCTGCTGTGTCACCACGGCCAGTGCCTCCTGGCCCTGCCACGTACGCGTCGTGTACGTCCGCAGCGGGCCGTACCCCTCTCCGTCCCGGTCCGCGTCCGAGGGCCCGAAGTCGAAGTACCGGTCGGGCTCGGCCAGCACGCGGAGCATCGTCGCGCGTCGCGCCCCGGACAGGTGCTGTGCGCTGTCACCGCCCATCTTTCCCTCACCCGCCCATGCGGCCAGGGCGACAAGGAGCTCGCGGCGTCCGTTCTCCTCCACCGCCGACGACTTCGTCCTGATGAGTTTCGCGAGGGCGTGCGGATCGTCGGGGACGGGCCGGGGAGCGTCGTAGTGGCCGGGACCGTAGCGCTCGTCCGTCACCCCGGTTCCCGCGACCAGGCCGCGCTCGCGGGCCGCCGCTTCGGTCTCGGGGTGGGGGAACAGCGGTTCGCCGAACGCGGACCGGTCCCGCCCGGAGCCGTCCTTGTTGATCCATTGCTCCGACACGGTGGGCACCGCGGCTGTCGCGGCACCCAGCGGCGCGTCGGCGTCGATGTTGAGGGACCACCCCCAGGTCTTCGTGTAGATCCACTCCGAGGGATGCGGCGCAGGCTGCTTCTCCACCTTCGCGGCGAGGTCGAGCAGGGTGCGCCCGGCTGACTGGGGTGTCGGGGTGAGCCGCAGGACCGGAGGGGTCACGGAGGCGACGTACCGGTAGGCGTCCGCGCGGTCCCGGCGGGGCACGTCACCGAGGACCACGGCGGTGGCCGCCGCCGCGACGGCCGCGGCGGCCGTACCGATGACGATCCGCCGGCGTACGGCGTTGCACGCCGGCGCGGCGGCTTCCCGCACGTCGTCGGCGCCCTCGACGCGGGCCAGGACGCGCGCTTCCACGCGTGTGCCGACGGCAGAGGTGTCGAGGTTCGTGGCGGGGTCGGGAGGCAGCGTCATGTGCGGGTCCTCTCGGGGCGGACGGGCCGGCGGGCAGGGGACGTCAGGAGCTGGGCGAGCCGCTTCCGCGCACGGTGGAGGCGGACGAGGAAGGCGACGCGGTTGCACCCCGTCACCGAGGCGGCCTCGGCCGGAGTGAGGCCGTCCCACGTCGTGAGCATCAGTGCCTCGCGGTCGGCGGGCGAGAGCGCGGCGAGGGCGTGGTAGGCGTGGATGCGGTCGATCGCGCCGTCCTCCGCCGACTGCGCCATGGCGTCCCGCCACACCGTCCGCAGCAGGTCGAGCGAGCCCTGGGCGCGATCGTGCCGTGCCAGGTGATCGGCGACCTGCCGCCGGGCGATGGTGTACAACCAGGGCAGGGGATCGCCGCCGCGCTGCTGCGACCGGGCGTGCCAGGCGCGGACGAAGACGTCAGCGCAGACGTCCTCCACCGCGTCGGGCGGAAGGCGCCGGGCGAGGTAGCGCAGGACGTACGGGTGGCAGGTGCGGTACAACTCGGCGAACCGTTCACGCTCGTCCATCCGGCGGCCCTTCGTCGGGTTCGTCTACGTCATGTATGACGCCGGGACGGAGCCTCGATTACACGGCTTTCCCCGGATTCCCGCACGGCGTGCCGGGGTGGAAGTCAGGAGCCCTCGGCTCCGGTTCTGGTCTCCGGCTGACGCGCCTCACGCCCCGCGCGCGGGGTGTGTCACGTGCGGCGCGGGCCCAGGGCGTCGGGACCTGTCGCGCGCCCCGCGCCTCACGTGCCGAAGCCGATGCCGTAGCCCTCGACTACGACGCGGATTCCGCCCTGGTGCACGGTGACGTCGCGCAGGCGTAGCGCTCCCTCGCCCGGTAGCTGCGGGAGTTGGAAGGCCAGGGAGAGGCGGTCGGTGAGGACGGGGCGGGTGAGGCCTTCGAGGCCCTTGAGGAGGGCGGGGTCCAGGCCCAGGCGGCGCAGGAGTTCGGGGTGTTCCCTTGCCACGTCCAGGAGGTTCAGGCGCATCACGTCGTCCACGAACCGGGGCGAGCCGGTCAGGTCGTTCAGCTCGGCGTCGCCGCGCAGCGCCTCGCGGACGGCGGAGTCCGGTACGCCGAGCCGCCGCGCGACCGCCGGCACCGCGAGGAGCGCCTTCGCCCGGTCCGACTCGCGGGCCACCCGCGCGGCGGACGCGCGGCTGAGGTGCAGGCCCTCGGAGGGCTTCGCGCCGGGCCGGTACGTGGCGAGGTCGCCGATGTCGAGCCGCATCCGGTCGATGTCGGTGGCGATGCCGCGCTCGCCGATGCGCTCGATGTGCGCGTCGGCCCGCACCTTCAGGTCGTGCCCGGCGACGGGCAGCGTGCCGCGCGCGAGCACCTGGTCACGGCCGCGGCCGGTGAAGGTGACCTGGGAGGCGCCGAGTTCGCGGTTCAGGTCGTCGAAGGACAGCAGCACCTCGCCGCGCATGCTGTCGATGACGGCGCCCGTCAGGGAGGTGGGGCCCGCGCCCTTGAGGGTGATGTCCTTCGCGGTCGCGGACACCTTCGCGAGTGAGACGCGGTCGGCCGCCACGTCCGGGACGGTGACCCGCACCTCGTCGAGGCGCTGGTCGAGGACCTGCGTGAGGAAGGGGAAGCCCTCGATGTCGACCTCGGGCGCCGCGCTCAGGCCGAGGGGGCCCTTGAGCCGGTCGGCGGCCTCGTGCTCGGCGTAGAGGAGGGCCCAGCGGTCGGCGAGGACGAGGAAGGCGGTCCCGACGGCGAGCGCGACCAGGAGCTTCGCGGCGAGCGGGAGCCCGGCGAACCGGTTCCGCCGACGGCGGCTGCCGCGCCGGTGGTTGGGGGGTGACCAGGGCTCTTCGTCCTCGTCACGCCGCTCGGTCCGGCCGGTCCGACCGGTCCGGCCTGCGCTGCCGCTTGCACCGTTCCCGCGGTTCTCGCGGCTGTCGGTGTCCGGGACCTCCGGGACTTCCGAGGCGTCCGCGGCGTCGTCGGTGTCCTTGAGGAAGTCGTCCAGCGGGTGCCGCGCGAGCTCGGCCAGTTCGTCGTACGGGTTGGGCCGGGCGGCGGGGGGTGGGGAGTGCGGGGAAGCGGAAGGATCGGGTGGGGCTATGCGGTGGGGGGAACGCATCGGTCGATCTCACCACACGTTCACACCCCACCCCAAGCCTCTTTGCGGAGAGTTACTTCACAGCCGCTAAGGAGCTACGGCGCTACTTCACCACGGTGATGCGGTCCGCCTTGGGCGGCGCGATCGGCTTGCCGGCCGAGGAGTTCGCGGCGAAGTAGTCGTTGAGGGCCTTCAGGTCGTCCGCGCCGACCAGCGGCTTGGTGCCCTTGCCCAGCTCGGTGAAGCCGTCGCCGCCGCCCGCGAGGAAGGAGTTCATCGCGACGCGGTAGGTGGCGTTCGGGTCCAGCGGCTCGCCGTTGAGCCGCACCGAGTCCGTGACGACGCGGTCCGCGCCGGACTTGGTCAGGTCGAGCGTGTACGTGAGGCCCGCGGAGACCTGGAGGATCTTCGGGGAGGCCTCGTTCGAGCCGCTGACCTGCTGGCGCAGCGCGGTCAGGAGCTGCGCACCGGTGAGGTCGACGAGGTTCACGGTGTTGCTGAAGGGCTGCACGGTGAACGCCTCGCCGTACGTCACGACGCCGTCGCCCTCGCCGCCGCTCGCCTTGTGGACGAGGTCGGAGCGGATGCCGCCCGGGTTCATCAGGGCGAGCACGGCCTTCGGGTCGAGGGACTTGGCGTGCGCGAGCTGCGCGTCGGCGATGAGGTCGCCGAGCGGGGACTCGGGCGTCGCGGCGCCGCGGCCGGGGATGTCGCCGGAGATGTAGCCGACCGGCCTGTCCGCGATCGGCGCGGCCAGCTTGTTCCAGCGGTCGATCAGGCGCGTCATGTCGGCGGCCTTGGGCTGCGTCCGGCTGACGACGTGGTTCGCGGACTTCACGCTGGTGCGCACGATGTCCTTGGTCCTGCGGTCGTACGTCAGGGTCGTGTCGGTGTAGAGCTTCCCGTACGACGACGCCGACGTGACCATGCGCGGCTTGCCCGCCGGGTCCGGGATGGTGCAGACGTACGCCTGGTGCGTGTGACCGGTGACGAACGCGTCGACCTTGGGCGAGGCGGCCTTGGCGATCGCGGCGATCGGGCCGGAGATGCCGTCGCCCGCGCCCGGCGAGTCGCAGTCGTAGTTGTACGCCTGGCTGGCCGGGGAGCCGCCCTCGTGGACGAGGGTGACGATCGACTTCACGCCCTGCCTGTCGAGGACCTTGGCGTACTTGTTGATCGTCTCGACCTCGTCGTGGAACTTCAGGCCCTTGATGCCCTCGGCCGAGACGATGTCCGGGGTGCCCTCCAGGGTCAGGCCGATGAAGCCGATCTTCACGCCCTTGTGCTTCCACACCCAATAGGGCTTGAGGAGGGGCTTGCCGGTCTTCTCCTTCGTGACGTTCGCCGCGAGGTAGGGGAAGTCGGCGCCCTCGAACTTCTTCGGCTTGCCGTGCTCGTCCTTCTCGTAGCAGCCGTCCTTGGGGTGGCAGCCGCCGTTCTGGATGCGGGCCAGTTCCGTCGCGCCCTCGTCGAACTCGTGGTTGCCGACGCTGGAGACGTCGAGGTCCATCTTGTTCAGGGCCTCGACGGTCGGCTCGTCGTGGAAGAGCCCGGAGAGCAGCGGGCTCCCGCCTATGAGGTCGCCGGCCGCCGCGGTGACGGAGTACGGGTGGCCCTTGCGGGCGGTGCGCAGGGACGTCGCCAGGTACTCGGCGCCGCCCGCGTCGATCTTCTTCTCCGTGCCGTCCGGCTGCTTCTCGACGACCTGGCCCGAGGAGCCCGCGGGCGTCTGGAGGTTGCCGTGGAAGTCGTTGAAGGACAGGAGCTGTACGTCGACCGTGCGCTTGGTGCCGTGGTGGCCCACGGCCGCCATCCGGTCCTGTCCCTGCTGCTGTCCCTGCTCCTGGCCCGCGGTGGCGGGCAGCGCGGCGGCGAGCGCGCCGACGGTGGCGAGGCCCGCCGTGACGGCGAGGACACGGGCGGTTCTGCGCCGGGGCCTGCGTGGCTGGGAGGTGGCTGACACGAAATCCCCTGGGGTGGTGTGGACGACTGGGGCCGTGCCGAAGCCTAAGGTCAACGCGCGTAGCGCAACAGGGGCCCGGGGGTTACGTCCTGGTTGCCTTTCGCTGGCGGGGGCGCCTTGGGCTGGCGGGGGCGCCTTGGGCGGGGCTGTCGCGCTGCGCGCTCGTCCTCAAACGCCGGACGGGCTGTTCTCCCGCTGGCCGCGGGCGGCATCGCGCGCCTCTCCTGTCCCGACCGATCGCGCTCCGCGCTCGTCCTCAAACGCCGGACGGGCTGTTCTCCCCTGGCTGCCGTCGGCATCGCGCGCCGCCCCCACACACAAACCGCTCGCGCCGCGCGCTCATCCTCGCCCGGCGGGCTGTGTCTTCGGCCGGTGGCTTCGTCTTACCCTCGGATCCATGACAGACCAGCAGCCCGCCAGGGGCCCCGCCCTTCGCCAGATCGACACCTACGACGCGCTCACGGCCGAGCAGGCGGACGCCGTGCTCGGGCTTCTCGCGGATGCCGCCCGTACCGATGGTCAGCAGGCCGTGTCCGAGCAGGGGCGGCTGCAACTGCGGGGCGGGGCCCGGGACGGCGTACGGCATCTGCTGCTCACCGTCGGCGGTGAACTCCTGGGGTACGCGCAGCTCGAGGACACCGACCCCGTGGAGGCCCCGGCCGCCGAGCTCGTGGTGCGGCCCGGGCACCGGGGGCACGGCCACGGGCGTGCCCTGGGGACCGCGCTGCTCCACGAGTCGGGCAGGCGGCTGCGGGCGTGGGCGCACGGCGGGCACTCCGCCGCGCGGCACCTGGCGCAGGTCCTGGGGCTCACCCTGTTCCGCGAACTGCGCCAGATGCGGCGGCCGCTGGCCGATCTGGAGCTGCCCGAGCCGGTGCTGCCGCACGGCGTCCGCGTCCGCGCCTTCGTCCCCGGCCAGGACGACGCGGCGTGGCTCGCGGTGAACGCCGAGGCGTTCGCGCACCACCCCGAGCAGGGCTCGCTGACCCAGCGCGACCTCGACGACCGCAAGGCGGAGCCGTGGTTCGACCCGGCCGGCTTCTTCCTCGCCGAGCGCGTGACCGCGGACGGCGGCGCCGAGCTGGTCGGCTTCCACTGGACGAAGGTGCACGCGGCCGAGCAACTCGGCGAGGTGTACGTCCTCGGGGTGCGGCCGGGCGCCCAGGGCGGCGGACTCGGCAAGGCGCTCACCGCGATCGGCCTGCGCCACCTGGCCGCCGCCGGGCTGCCCACGGCGATGCTGTACGTGGACGCGGACAACAAGGCGGCGGTGAACGTCTACGAGCGCCTCGGCTTCACCACGCACGAGACGGACCTGATGTACCGCACGGAGTCCTGACGGGGACGCTCCGGACGAGCACTCGCACCCGGGGGCGGCGTCCCTTGACGCCGCCCCCTTCCGGGACCTCGTCCCCCTGGGCGGCACCGCCACCGGCCGACTTCCCTCCCCGCTCCCACTTCTGGTACACCCAGCTCATCGAGTGCGGCATCGTCCTCGCCCTCGCGGCGGTGGCCGCGTGCGCCGCGTGCGCGGTGCTGCGGCGTCGTACGCCCTGATCCGGCACGCCCGGTGGACGCCTGGGGGACGTCATGCGCACTCCCAGGCGTCATGTCGGCGTAACCCATGATTCAGACAGGCTTGCGACGCTCACGCAATGCAGCCGCCCCCCGTGCCCGACCCAGCGCGCCCGAACGGCCGGGCCCGTCCCGCGCCCTCGTCCTCCGGCGCGCTTGCCGGGGGGCATGCGCGGAAGAATGGATCCATGAGCGAGCCCACCGCGCAGACCGACCGCACGACGAGCCCCGACGCCGACGGCATCCGGCACGCCCAGCCCTCCGTCGGCTCCCTCGCCGCACACCGGCCGCACACCCTCGCGGCCACCGTCTCCGACCTCGACCCGGACCTCGACGCCGACCTCGACGGGTACGATGAGGACGCCGCGTCCGGGCACGAGGGCGCCGCGCTGCCGCAGGGCCGCTTCCTGGACCGGGAGCGGAGCTGGCTCGCCTTCAACGAGCGCGTCCTGGAGCTCGCCGAGGACCCGGACACCCCGCTCCTGGAGCGGGCCAACTTCCTCGCGATCTTCGCCTCGAACCTGGACGAGTTCTTCATGGTGCGGGTCGCGGGGCTCAAGCGCCGCATCGCCACCGGCGTCGCCACCCGCTCCGCCTCCGGGCTCCAGCCCCGCGAGGTCCTGGAGCTGATCTGGACCCGCTCGCGCGAGCTGATGGCCCGGCACGCCGCCTGCTACCAGGAAGAGGTCGCGCCGGCCCTCGCCGACGAGGGCATCCACGTGGTGCGCTGGCACGAGCTGACCGACAAGGAGCAGTCCCGGCTCTACACGCTGTTCATGCAGCGCATCTTCCCGGTGCTCACCCCGCTCGCCGTGGACCCCGCGCACCCCTTCCCGTACATCTCGGGCCTCTCCCTGAACCTGGCCGTCGTCATCGAGAACCCGGTCAGCGGCCACGAGCACTTCGCCCGCGTCAAGGTCCCGCCGCTCCTGTCCCGCTTCCTGGAGGCCTCGCCGCAGCGGTACGTCCCCATCGAGGACGTCATCGCCGCGCCCAGGCACCTCCAGGAGCTGTTCCCGGGGATGAACATCAAGGAGCACCACATGTTCCGGCTCACCCGGAACGAGGACCTGGAGGTCGAGGAGGACGACGCGGAGAACCTCCTCAAGGCGCTGGAGAAGGAGCTCATGCGGCGCCGCTTCGGCCCGCCGGTGCGCCTGGAGGTCGAGGAGTCCATCGACGACAAGGTCCTCAACCTGCTGATGCGGGAGCTGAAGGTCAGCGAGTCCGAGGTGCACCCGCTGCCGGGCCCGCTCGACCTCACCGGCCTGTTCGCCATCGCGGGCCTGGACCGGCCCGAGCTGAAGTACCCCAAGTACGTCGCGGGCACCCACCGCGACCTCGCCGAGGTCGAGTCGGCGTCGGCGCCCGACATCTTCGCCGCCCTGCGCGGCGGCCACGACGTACTGCTCCACCACCCGTACGACTCGTTCTCCACGTCCGTGCAGCTCTTCCTGGAGCAGGCCGCCGCCGACGAGAACGTGCTGGCCATCAAGCAGACGCTGTACCGCACCTCCGGCGACTCCCCGATAGTGGATGCGCTCATCGACGCCGCCGAGTCCGGCAAGCAGGTCCTCGTCCTGGTCGAGCTGAAGGCCCGCTTCGACGAGCAGGCCAACATCAAGTGGGCCCGCAAGCTGGAGGAGGCGGGCTGCCACGTCGTGTACGGCCTCGTCGGCCTCAAGACCCACTGCAAGCTGTCGCTCGTCGTCCGCCAGGAGGGCGACCAGCTCGTGCGCTACTCCCACGTGGGCACCGGCAACTACCACCCCAAGACGGCCCGCCTGTACGAGGACCTCGGCCTGCTCACCGCGAACCAGGAAGTCGGCGCGGACCTGTCCGACCTGTTCAACCGCCTGTCGGGCTACTCGCGGCGCGAGACCTACCGCCGGCTGCTCGTGGCCCCCCGCTCGCTGCGCGACGGCCTCATCGCCCGCGTCGACCGGGAGATACAGCACCACCGCGCGGGCCGCCCCGCCTACGTCCGCATCAAGGTCAACTCGATCGTCGACGAGGCCGTCATCGACGCGCTGTACCGCGCCTCGCAGGCGGGCGTCACCGTGGACGTGTGGGTGCGCGGCATCTGCGCCGTCCGGCCCGGCGTCGCGGGGCTCTCGGAGAACATACGCGTGCGGTCCGTGCTCGGCCGCTTCCTGGAGCACTCCCGGATCTTCGCCTTCTGCAACGGCGGCGAGCCGGAGGTGTGGATCGGCAGCGCCGACATGATGCACCGCAACCTCGACCGCCGCATCGAGGCGCTGGTCAAGGTGACGGCCCCGGCCCACCGGGCCACCCTCGGGCGGCTCCTGGAGACCGGCATGTCGGACACCACGGCCTCGTGGCACCTGGGGGCGGACGGCAACTGGACGCGGCACGCCACCGACCCGGACGGCCAGCCCCTGCGGAACGTACAGGAGATGCTCATAGACGCCCGGAGGCGCCGGCGTGGCACAGCAACACCATGAGATGACGGCGGGCGAGGCCCTGTCGGTCTACCTGCAGGACCAGGCGACCGCGTTCCTCCGCTCGCTGCGGCTGCACCGCGAGTCCTCCACGGACGCGCAGGGAGCCGAGGAGTCGCTGGCGGCGGCCCGCTCGCTGCGGCACGCGGCGCGCCGCATCGGCGCCACGCTGCACACCTTCCGCCCCCTCCTGGACCAGGAGTGGACGGAAGCGCTCCGGCCCGAGCTGGCCTGGCTCTCCGGGACCCTGGCCCGCGAGCACGCGTACGCGGCCCGGCTCGACCGGCTCCTCGGCGCCCTGCACCGCCTCTCGACCCCGGCCCCCGTCCCGGCCCCGGCGGACGCGCCCGCCGTACCGGCCGGTTCCGCGGCGGGCAGCCGGCCCGCGGGGCGCGAGCGGTGGACGCAGCCCACGCCACCGCGCGCCGGTGACACCAGGGCCGGGCAGGGGGCCAAGAAGCCCGCGGGGCACCTGGCCGTGGGCGCCGCCAAGGCCGCCGCCCTCCTGGAGCGGCAGCTCACCCTGGCCCGCACCCGGGCCCACTCCGCGGCCCTCCAGGCCTTCGGCTCCTCCCGCTTCCACGCCGTCGCCGACACCGTCGCCGTCCTGGCCAGCGAGGTCCCCCTCCACCCGGCCCGGGACACCGACCTGAAGCCGCTGGCCGCCGCGGCGGAGGCCCAGCTCGCGGAGGCCGTCGCCGCGCTGCCGCTGCTGCGCGCGGGCCACCCGTACAACGCCGAGGCCCTCGTGCACGGCCTGGCCGCCGACACCGCCCCCGAGGCGCAGGACGCGCCCTGGCTGAAGGTCCGCTCCCTGCTGCGCCTGCACCGCTACGCCCAGGAGGTCCTGCACGGCGACGCCCTGCGCGACCCCCGCCTCGGCCAGGCGGGCCAGGCCCTGGACCTGCACCGGGAGGCGGCGGACGCGGCGACGGCGGCGGCCTCGGCCGCGCGGACGCCCCGCATCGCCCCGGCCACCGCGTACGCGCTCGGCGTCCTGCACGCGGACCAGCGCCACGAGGTGGAGGCGGCGCGGTTCACGTTCCAGCAGGCCTGGCTGCGGGAGGCGGTCACGGCACCATGACGCGGCAGGCGGCGCACGGGCCCCGAAGGACGGCCCGGGTGAGGCACGAGAGGGCCGGAGCGAGCCGCGGAACGGCCCGAGCGACCCACGCGACCTGGGTGGCCCATGTGACCCCGGCGACCCGAGCGGCCCTTGCAACCTATGCGCCCCGAGTGACCCAGTCGGCCCGAGTGACCCAGTCGGCCCAAGCGGCCCGAGCACCCCGCAAGGCAGCCCCGACTCCCCCCGAGGCCCCCCGATGACGGCGGCTCTCCCCGAGCCCGAGCCCGAGCCCGAGCCCAGGCCTAAGTCCGAGCCCAAGCCCGAGCCCAAGCCCGAGCCCGAGCCCGAGTCCGAGCCCGTCCTCGCCGCGGGCTGCCTCCTGTGGCGCCGCTCCACCGCCCCGGGCGGCCTGGAGCTGTGCCTGGTGCACCGGCCCAAGTACGACGACTGGTCCTGGCCGAAAGGCAAGCTCCAGCCGGGCGAGACCCTCCTTGCGTGCGCCCTGCGCGAGGTCGAGGAGGAGACGGGCCACCGCTGCGTGCCCGGCCCCGCGCTGCCCACGGTCCGCTACCTCAGCAACGGCCGCCCCAAGGAGGTCCACTACTGGGCCGCCGAATCCGCGGGTGGCCATTTCACGCCAAGCTCCGAGGTCGACCGCGTGCGCTGGCTCCCCCCTGACGAGACCCGCGCCCGCCTCACCCGGCTCCGGGACAGCGACCTCGTGCCGGTCCTCCTGGACGCCCTGCGCGGCGCCGGGGCGCTCTGAGCCCGCCGGAGCGCGCCCCCGGAGCAGGTGCCCTGAGCGGGCGCCGCCCCCTTTCCCCGGCCTCACGCGTACTCACGCGCACGGGACGCCCCACGCGCACCGCCGGACGACGGCCTCCCGCTCACGGCACCCCCGCGCGGCCCGGTGACACCGAGCCCGGCGCACGCTCCCGGCGCGAAAATATCGATGCGCGCCCCACAAGCCCTTTACGCGCCCGTAGCCGTAATCAGCCCGTGACCTCACCACAAAGTCCGCGTAGGTTCACCGCTCGTTCATGTACGGCCATCAGCCGCTTCACCTGTTCTGCCTAATTTCGGCCTTACGTGATGCGCGGCGCGACCGCCCGGGCCGTCCCCGCACCGCGTGTCGAGAATCATCGGCCGCCATGGCCACCCGAACCACTTCGCACGCCGCCACGACGGGCCGGCAACGGCCGGCGGCTCCCGGAAGGAACTCCCGAAAGTGAAGCTTCAGCGCATGAACCGGCGGGCCCTCACCCTCGGTGCTCTCGCCGTCTCCGGCGCCCTGGCCCTCACGGCGTGCGGCTCGGACGACACCGGCGACAGCAACGGCGGCGAGAAGACCACCGCCAACAGCAAGATCGACTGTGAGGGGGCCAAGGGCCAGCTCATGGCCTCCGGCTCGTCCGCGCAGAAGGGCGCGATCGACGCCTGGGTCAAGCAGTACCGCGCGGCCTGCAAGGACGTGCAGCTCCAGTACAAGCCGGACGGCTCGGGCGCCGGCATCACCTCCTTCCTCCAGGGCCAGACCGCCTTCGCGGGCTCCGACTCGGCCCTGAAGCCGGACGAGATCGCCGAGTCGAAGAAGGTCTGCAAGGACAGCCAGGCCATCGACCTGCCGATGGTCGGCGGCCCGATCGCGGTCGGCTACAACGTCCCGGGCGTCGACAGCCTGGTCCTGGACGCCGAGACCATCGCCGAGATCTTCAACGGCAAGATCAAGACCTGGGACGACAAGGCGATCAAGAAGCTCAACCCCAAGGCCGACCTGCCCGGCACCAAGATCCAGGCCTTCCACCGCTCCGACGAGTCCGGCACCACGGACAACTTCACCAAGTACCTCAAGGGCGCCGCCCCCTCCGCCTGGCCGCACGAGCCGGGCAAGAGCTGGGCCGCCAAGGGCGGTCAGTCCGCGAGCGGCTCCTCCGGCGTCGCCCAGCAGGTGAAGCAGACCGAGGGCGCCATCTCCTACATGGAGCTGTCGTACGCCAGCGAGGGCATCAAGACCGTCGACATCAAGACGGACGCCAAGACGCCGGTCAAGGCCACCGTCGACAACGCCTCCAAGGCCATCGCCGAGGCCAAGGTCGTCGGCAAGGGCAAGGACCTCGCCATGGAGCTGAACTACAAGCCCACGGCCGAGGGCGCGTACCCGATCATCCTCGTCACGTACGAGATCGTCTGCGAGAAGAACAACAAGAAGGACACCCTCGCCACCACGAAGTCCTTCCTGAACTACATCGCCTCCGAGGACGGCCAGGCCCTCCTCAAGGACGAGTCCTACGCCCCGATGCCCACCGAGATCATCACCAAGGTCCGCGACACCATCAAGGGCCTGAGCTGAACCTGAGCGCGGCCCGCCACCCCGGCGGGCCGCGCCGTCCGGTGCACCGCCGCCTGGAGCCGCACGCGCCGACCGCACGGCCGGCTCCGCAGACCGGAGAACCCCATGGACATACCCACCGACACGCCTCCGCCGCCCTCGCACGTCGAGGACGCCAAGCCCACGACCACCGAGCAGAAGCGCGCCGCACGCGGCGCCACCCGCCCGGGTGACCGGATCTTCCTCGGCCTCTCCCGCGGCTCCGGCATCGCCCTGCTGCTCATCATGGCCGCCGTCGCGACCTTCCTCGCCTACCGCGCCTCCGTCGCGCTCGCGGACAACGAGGGCAACTTCCTCACCACCTTCGAGTGGGACCCCGCGGGCGTCGCCCACGACGGCAAGCCCTACTTCGGCATCGCCGTCCTGGTCTTCGGCACCATCGTGAGCTCGATCATCGCGCTCGCCATCGCCGTGCCCGTGGCCATCGGCATCGCGCTGTTCATCTCGCACTACGCGCCGCGCAGGCTGGCCGCCCCCATCGCCTACGTGATCGACCTGCTGGCCGCCGTGCCCTCGATCGTCTACGGCCTGTGGGGCGCCCTCGTGGTCGCCCCGAACCTCACCGGCCTCTACACCTGGCTCGACGACTACTTCGGCTGGACCGGCATCTTCGAGTACGAGGGCGGCGCCCCGCGCTCCCTGATGACCGTCGGCATCCTGCTCGCGATCATGATCCTGCCGATCATCACCAACGTGAGCCGCGAGGTCTTCCTCCAGGTCCCGAAGATGCACGAGGAGGCCGCGCTGGCCCTCGGCGCCACGCGCTGGGAGGTCATCCGCATGTCGGTGCTCCCCTTCGGCCGCTCCGGCATCATCTCCGCCTCGATGCTGGGCCTCGGCCGCGCGCTCGGCGAGACGATCGCCGTGGCCACCGTGCTCTCCCCGAGCTTCGTGATCCAGACGTCCGTCCTCGACTACGGCGGCGGCACGTTCGCGCAGAACATCGCCAGCAAGTTCAGTGAGGCCAGCGAGTACGGCCGCGACGCCCTCATCGCCTCCGGCCTCGTCCTGTTCGTCATCACCCTGCTGGTCAACGGCGCGGCCCGGCTGATCATCGCCCGCCGCAAGGAGTACTCGGGGGCCAACGCATGAGCACCACGCCTGTCATCGAGCACGCGGGCCTCAACACCGCCCGCCTGCCCCGCTGGACCCCGTACGCCGTCGCGGCCGGATCCGTGGCCGTCGCCGCGGGCGTCGGCCTCGCCGCGGGCCTCGACTCCCGCATGCAGTGGGGCCTGATCGCCGCCCTGCTGTTCATCGGCGCCTCCTACGCCCTCTCCGCCTCCGTCGAGGGCACCCGCCAGGCCAAGGACCGCCTCGCCACCTCCCTGGTGTGGGTGATGTTCCTGCTGGCCGTGGTGCCGCTGGCCTCGTTGGTCTACGAGACCGTCGAGCGGGGCGTGAAGGTCTTCGACGGCTACTTCCTGAGCCACTCCATGGGCGTCGTCGCCGACGACGAGCCCGGCGGCGGCATCTACCACGCCATCGTCGGCACCGCCCAGCAGGTGGGCCTCGCCTGCCTGATCGCCGTGCCGATCGGCCTGCTCACCGCGATCTACCTGGTCGAGTACGGACGGGGCAAGCTCGCCAAGACCGTGACCTTCTTCGTCGACGTCATGACGGGCATCCCATCGATCGTCGCCGGTCTGTTCGTCCTCAGCTTCTGGATCCTGATCCTGGGCTTCGACTCCTCCGGCTGGGCCGGCGCCATGGCGCTGTCCATCCTGATGATGCCGGTGGTCGTGCGCTCCACCGAGGAGATGCTGAAACTCGTACCGAACGAGTTGCGCGAGGCCTCCCTCGCCCTCGGCGTGCCGAAGTGGCGCACCATCCTGAAGGTGGTCCTGCCCACCGCGATCGGCGGCATCACCACCGGCGTCATGCTGGCCGTCGCCCGCATCGCCGGCGAGACCGCGCCCGTGCTGCTGCTGGTCTGGGTCAACCCCTTCATCAACACGAACCCGTTCGACGGCCCCCAGGGCTCGCTGCCGCTGTACATCTACCAGCAGTACCAGTCCGGTACGCAGGCCGGTTACGACCGTGCCTGGGCGGCGGCGCTCGCCCTGATCGCCTTCATCATGATCCTCAACCTCCTGGCCCGGCTCGTCGCCCGCTGGAAGGCCCCGAAGACCGGTCGCTGAGGCGACCTCATTCGGCTCCGCCGAGTGGGGCCGTCAGCGACCAACAGCAGACTTCTCGAAAGCAGTGATCCCCATGGCCAAGCGAATCGACGTCTCGGGCCTCAACGCCTTCTACGGCTCCCACAAGGCCATCGAAGACATCTCCATGACGGTCGAGCCCCGCTCGGTGACGGCCTTCATCGGCCCCTCCGGCTGCGGCAAGTCCACCTTCCTGCGCACCCTGAACCGCATGCACGAGGTCACCCCCGGCGGCCGCGTCGAGGGCAAGGTCCTCCTCGACGGCGACGACCTGTACGCCTCGGGCGTCGACCCCGTGAACGTGCGCCGCACCATCGGCATGGTCTTCCAGCGCCCCAACCCCTTCCCCACGATGTCGATCTTCGACAACGTGGCCGCGGGCCTGAAGCTCAACGGCTCCTACAAGAAGTCCGAGCTCAGCGACGTCGTCGAGAAGTCCCTCAGGGGCGCCAACCTCTGGAACGAGGTCAAGGACCGCCTGAACAAGCCCGGCTCCGGCCTCTCCGGCGGCCAGCAGCAGCGCCTGTGCATCGCCCGCGCCATCGCCGTGGAGCCCCAGGTCCTGCTCATGGACGAGCCCTGCTCGGCCCTGGACCCGATCTCCACCCTGGCCATCGAGGACCTGATCGGCGAGCTGAAGGAGCGCTTCACGATCGTCATCGTGACGCACAACATGCAGCAGGCCGCCCGCGTCTCGGACCGCACGGCGTTCTTCAACCTCGCCGCCGTCGGCCAGCCCGGCAAGCTCATCGAGATCGACGAGACGGAGCGCATCTTCTCCAACCCGTCGGTCCAGGCCACCGAGGACTACATCTCCGGCCGCTTCGGCTGAGCCGCCCCCGACTCCCCGCGGTGCTGCATGGCGGTGCCACCGCAGGGGATGAAACGGGCCCGCCCCCTGGCTCCCGGGGGGCGGGCCCGTCCCTTGCCCGGCCTCCGGCGCCCGTGCCCGGCGTAACCCACGTCACACCAACCATCCGGTCCCTCCGGTGGTCAACCCGGCACCAGGACCAGGCCACGGACGCCTACCGGCCTGCCACACCCCAGGGGGAACTCCCGTGCGAAGAACCACCTTCCTGACGGCCGCCGCCTGCACGGCCGCCCTGCTGGGCGCCACCGCCCCGGCCCAGGCCGCCCCCGCCGCCCCGGCCTCGCCCGCGGCCGAGGCCGCCGCCGACTTCAACGGCGACGGCTACCCGGACCTGGCGGTCGGGGCGCCCAACGCCACGGTCGACGGCCTGAAGCGGGCCGGGCTCGTCTCCGTCGTGTACGGCTCCGCCACCGGCCTGCGGTACGACGCCCAGCAGCACATCAGCCGCGCCACCCCCGGCGTCCCCGGTGAGCCCACGACCGGGGAGAACGGCTGGGGCCACCAGGCGAGCCACGGCGACCTCGACGACGACGGCTACGACGACCTCCTGATCAGCGGCGCCGGCGCTCCGGTGGTGCTGTGGGGCGGCAAGGACGGCATCTCCGGGGGCACCGAGGTGCCGGCCGGCGAGGGCACGGAGCAGTCGCCCGCCTTCCGCTCCGGCTGGCACAAGATCGGTGATGTCAACGGCGACGGCAAGGCGGACATCGCCGGCGCCGCCCAGGTCGGACCGCAGGCCGGGGCCATCTGGGGCCTCGGCACCCTGTACGGCCCCTTCGACCGCACCTCGGGCGCGCCGGCCGCCACCGGCTGGCGGGACACCGCGGCCGAGGACGGCGTGGCCACCAGCGGTGTGCGGATCGGCGACATGACCGGCGACGGCGTCGACGACGTCGTGGCCATGGGCACCGGCCGCGTGCCCGCCGACGGCTTCCAGGCCCGCCTCCTCAAGGGCACGCGCGCGGGCTTCGTCCCCGGCGGCAGGCTCGACGCCCGCCACGGCGGCGCCTTCGGCGACCTCAACGGCGACGGCTACCAGGACTTCGTCGGCACCCCGCAGGCGTACGACGCCAAGATGTACGGCGGCATCACCGTCACCTACGGCGGCCCGGACGGCGTGAGCAGGACGCTGCCCGCCCGCCGCTACGACCAGGACAGCCCCGGCGTCCCCGGCGTCAACGAGAAGGGCGACCGCTGGGGCACCGACCTGGCCGTCGGCGACCTCGACAAGGACGGCTACGGCGACATCCTCGTCGGCGCCTCCTGGGAGTCCGCCACCGCCGCGGACACGGCCCTGTCCGGCTCGGTCACCCTGCTGCGCGGCGGCAAGGACGGCGTCACCACCGAGGGCGCCAAGGTCCTCACGCAGAACTCCAAGGGGGTGCCCAGCACCTCCGAGAAGTCGGACCACTTCGGTGAGGCGGTCACCGTCGTCGACGCCGACAGGGACGGCGCGCCCGAGGTGTACGTGGGCGGCAACGGCGAGGACACCTGGGCCGGCCGGGTCTGGCAGCTCCGGACCGGCGCCGACGGGGTGACCGGCACCGGCGCCAGGAGCTTCTCCCTGGGCGGCGGCTACGGCTCCGCGCACTTCGGCGCGTACGTCGCCACGTAGGCCCGTGGCGCGTGGACACGAAAGTGCCCCCGGCCCGGATCGTCGACCGATCCGGACCGGGGGCACTCACTGCCGCCGGGGCGCGCCTCACAGGAAGGCGAGGTTGACCACCCAGAAGCTCAGCGCGGCGACGACGGCCGCCGCGGGCATCGTGATGAACCAGCCGAGGATGATGTTCTTGGCGACGCCCCACCGCACGGCGTTCACCCGCTTGGTCGCCCCCACACCCATGATCGCCGAGGTGATCACATGGGTCGTGGAGATCGGCGCGTGGAACATGAAGGCGGTGGTGAACATGATCCCCGCGCCCGTGGTCTCCGCCGCGAAGCCCTGCGGCGGGTCCAGCTCGATGATCTTCCGCCCGAGCGTGCGCATGATGCGCCAGCCGCCGGCGTACGTACCGAGCGAGAGCATCACCGCGCAGGAGATCTTCACCCACACCGGGATGGGGTCGCCCGCGTCCTCGACGTCGGCGATGACCAGCGCCATCACCACGATGCCCATGGTCTTCTGCGCGTCCTGGAGGCCGTGGCCCAGGGCCATGCCCGCGGCCGACACGGTCTGCGCGATCCGGAAGCCCCGCTTCGCCTTGTGCGGGTTGGACTTCCGGAACAGCCACATGATCCCGCACATCACCAGGTAGCCGACCACGAGGCCGACCACGGGCGAGATGAACATGGGGATGACGATCTTCTCGACGACGCCGGACCAGATGACGTCGATGCCGCCGGCGAGCGCGGCCCCCACGAGCCCGCCGAACAGCGCGTGCGAGGACGACGACGGCAGCCCGAAGTACCAGGTGACCAGGTTCCAGACGATCGCGCCGACGAGGCCGGCGAAGAGGATCCACATCCCCTTCGTGCCGTGCGGCGTCTCGATCAGCCCCTGGCTGACGGTCTTGGCGATGCCGCTGCCGAGGAAGGCACCGGCGAGGTTCATCACCGCGGCCATGGCGAGCGCCGCGCGGGGCGTCAGGGCACGGGTGGAGACGGACGTGGCGATGGCGTTCGCGGAATCGTGAAAGCCGTTCGTATACGTAAATCCGAGCGCGACCGCAATGGTCACGACCAGCGCGAAGGTGTCCATGGCGGGGCCTCAGGACTCCTTGACCGCGATGGTCTCCACGGTGTTGGCGACGTGCTCGAACGCGTCGGCCGCCTCCTCCAGCACGTCGACGATCTGCTTGAGCTTCAGCACCTCGATGGCGTCGTACTTGCCGTTGAACAGGTGCGCGAGCAGCTTGCGGTGGATCTGGTCGGCCTGGTTCTCCAGACGGTTGACCTCGATCCAGTATTCGGTGAGGTTGTCCATGGTGCGCAGGTGCGGCATGGCCTCGGCCGTCAGCTCGGCGGCCCGGGCGAGGACCTCGATCTGCTGTTCGACGCCCTTGGGGAGTTCCTCGACCTGGTACAGGACGACCAGGTCGACGGCCTCCTCCATGAAGTCCATGATGTCGTCGAGCGAGGAGGCGAGGGTGTAGATGTCCTCGCGGTCGAACGGCGTGATGAACGAGGAGTTCAACTGGTGGAAGATCGCATGCGTCGCGTCGTCCCCCGCGTGTTCCGCGGCCCGCATACGCTCTGCGATCTCGGCTCGGGACGAGGCGTCGGCCCCGAGCAGTTCCATCAGGAGCTTGGAGCCTGTGACGATGTTGTCCGCGGATGCCGCGAACATGTCGTAGAAGCTCGTCTCCCTGGGGGTCAGACGAAATCGCACGTGGGGTCCTCGGGGTGCTTTGGATGCGGACAGGCTGATGCTAGGCGCATCATCCGGCCACGGCTAACCGGCCAGTCCCCAGTGTCGCCCATCAGGCACAGTGATCAGCACACCACCCGAGAAATCCAGTACCCTATACCCACCAGGGGTATGCACAGGAGGACGCGATGACGACCACAGAGGCGGCCGGCACGGCCACGACCACGGAAGCGCCCTCCGTCACCGAGCAGACGTCCGCCACCGGGCAGACGGCCGCCGACGACGCCGGGCACCGGACACACGGGTACCACCACCAGAAGGACGAACACCTCAAGCGCCTGCGCCGCATCGAGGGCCAGATCCGCGGTCTCCAGCGCATGGTCGAGGAGGACGTCTACTGCATCGACATACTCACCCAGGTCTCCGCGGGCACGAAGGCACTGCAGTCCTTCGCCCTCCAGCTCCTGGAGGAGCACCTGCGGCACTGTGTCGCCGACGCGGCGGTCAAGGGGGGCGACGAGATCGACGCGAAGGTCGAGGAAGCGACGAAGGCCATCGCCCGCATGCTCCGCACCTGACCCCGCGGGCCCCACTGACCGTCCCCACTGGCGCCGTCGGTATCCCCGCCGGTGACCCCGCCCGGGTCCCTCACCAGGCCCGACCCCTCGCTCCCCTGCCGGGCCGGATCCAGCCCGGCAGGACCGGGCGCGGCCGGGCGCGGCC
Organism: Streptomyces sp. CC224B; assembly: GCF_030010595.1. NCBI lineage: Bacteria > Bacillati > Actinomycetota > Actinomycetes > Kitasatosporales > Streptomycetaceae > Streptomyces > Streptomyces sp. CC224B. The sequence goes on from NZ_JASCXL010000078.1 coordinate 23,251, forward strand.
TCGCGGAGGCTAGGCTTCCGCGCCGCCGCCGTCCCGTCGCTGCCCGTCGGAAGCCCCCTGCTGCCCGTCGGAGACCCGAAGCACCTCGTCGATCCGGTCAGCACTGAGCCGCTCACCACGCGCGGCCGACGCCGCGATGATCAGTTCGCCGCACAGCTCGATCTCGGCGAGGGCAACGTGGTCCTGAACCGCCGCGCCGCGCACCGGAACCACGTTCACCACCTCTTCCTGACCACGGTTTGTGTGCCGGTACCGGTTTCCTAGGGTAGGGAGCGGCCCGCGTGGCGCGCATGGCACGGACGGACCATATTGCGACTAGCGCGCGGCGATCTTCCCGGTGTAGATGTCCCGCTCCGCGGGCAGCCGCACCCGCACCGGCGCCCCGAAGGCGTACAGCGACGTCGTGGACGCCACCTGTCCGTTGGCCACGTCGAACCGGTGCCGGAGCTTGCGCAGCCGCCCCTGCTCGTCGACGTACGCGTCGAAGGGGACCCCGCCCCTGCTGAACCCTTTCCCCGCCGCCGCCCGCAGCGCGTCCCGGTAGGGCGCGGACGCCGCCGCCGCGGCACGGCCGAGTTCGGCCACGCCCCGGTAGTGCCGTACGGCGGCCCCGGCGGCCCGCGTCTCGCCCAGGTACGTCACCTCCCGGGCGCCGCGCAGCAGCTCGGCGGCGACGAGCGGGTCGGTCGCGCCGCCCGTGACGAGGTTCCCGTCGGGCAGGGACGACGTCTCGACCCGCACCCACTTGTCGGCCGGCACCCCGGCGCCGCGGTTCTTCATGTACAGGTCCCCGCCGGTCATCAGCTCCGTGACAGGCGGTCTGCGTCCGCCGCCCGCCGCCGGGTCCTGCGGCAGCACGACGTCGAACTGCCCCTGCCGGCGCCGGAAGTCGTACGCGCCCTGGCCGCGGATGGTCACGCGGGTCCCGCCGCTGGCCATCTCCATGGTCGTACGCGCCCTGGAACTGCCCGCGCGCACCAGCGAGTCGGCGGCGTCCCGCACCCGCGTGGCCGGGTCGTCGCTGGCCGCGGCGCCGCCGCCCGCACAGCCCGTGGCGAGGGTGACCAGCCCCAGTGCCGCGGCCGCGGCGGCCACCGTGCCCGTGTGCCTGCCCTGCTGCCCCATCGCTCTGCCGACCCCCAGCCTCTCCACGCGTCAACCGGCGCCGAACCGCGTCGAGCCGTGTCAACCGGCTCGACTCCCGTGTTCCGGATAACGACCGGTACGAAGTGTTGTCACGCGCCACCGCGTTCACCCGGTCGGCGTACCGTGGGGGCGTGCCCGAGCAGCAGTCCCCCGATCCGCACCGCACGACCACCGTCGAGAACGGCCCCTTCTGCTCCGCCCGGTGCAGTTGCGGCTGGCGCGGCCCCGCACGCCGCGCCCGCAGCAAGGCCCGCGCCGACGCCGACGCGCACAGCGCGCCTTCCTGAGCCCGCCGGAACCCGGCAGAGCCCGGTGCCGTCTCGTTGGGCGGGAACGCTACGGGAGGTCACATGGCAGGGCTGGCACGACGCACGTTCATCGGCACGGCGGCGGCCGCGGTCGCGACGGCCGGCGCGGCCGCGTGCACCGGCGGGGGCGGCGGCGGGACACGGACGGCGAGCGGCGGCGCGTCGACCGCGGATGCCGCGGTGAGCGCCGGGGCAGCGGGTGGCACCACGCCGATACGCACGGCGGCCGCGTCGGCCGCCGCCAACCTCGGCGCCCTGGCCCGCGACCTGGACGGCTCCCTGATCCGGCCGGACGACTCCCACTGGGCCACGGCCCGCCAGTTGTACAACACCCGCTTCGACAGCCTGAAGCCGACGGCCGTCGCGTACGTCGCGCACGCCGACGACATCCGCACCACCCTGGCCTACGCCCGCGCCCACGACGTCCCCGTGGCGATCCGCAACGGCGGCCACTCCTACGCGGGCTGGTCCTCCGGCACCGGCCGTCTGATCGTCGACGTGTCCAAGCTGAACCGCACCCGCGTCTCCGGCTCCCGCGCCACCGTCGGCGGCGGCGCGAAGCTCATCGACGTCTACCGCGCGCTCGCCGCGAAGGGCGTCACCATCCCGGCGGGCTCCTGCCCCACGGTCGGCATCAGCGGCCTGACCCTCGGCGGCGGCCACGGCGTGGTCTCCCGCGCGTACGGCCTGACCTGCGACAGCCTCACCTCCGCCACGCTCGTCACCGCCGACGGGAAGCTGGTCACGGCGGACAGCTCCGCGCACAAGGACCTGTTCTGGGCGCTGCGCGGCGCGGGCAACGGCCAGTTCGGCGTCGTCACCGAGCTGACCTTCCGCACCCACGCGGCCCCGCGGGCCGTCTCCGCGTACCTGACCTGGCCGTGGTCGAAGGCCGCCGCCGTGGTGAAGGCCTGGCAGGCGTGGGGGCCTTCGCAGCCGGACGAGATCTGGTCGTCGCTGCACCTCGCGGCCGTGCCCGGCTCCACCCCGACCGTCTCCGTGGCCGCGTTCTCGCTGGGCACGTACGGCGCGTTGCAGAACGCCGTCGACCGCCTCGCCGACAAGGTGGGCGCGCCCGCGCGCGGCGTCTCCCTGAAGCGCCGGGGCTACGAGGAGGCGATGGAGGTGTACGCGGGCTGCTCGTCGTTCGCCACGGACGCCCAGTGCCACCTGCCCGGCAGAACGCCGGGCCGCACCCCGACCGGCGCGCTCGGCCGCGAGACGTACGCGGCCCGCTCGGACTTCTTCGACCGCTCGCTGTCCGCCGCCGGGATCCGGGCGCTGCTGGACCGGATCGAGCACGTGCGCGGCGAGCGCGGCACCGCGGGCAGCATCGCCCTGACCGCGCTCGGCGGGGCGATCAACCGCGTGGACCCGGCGGCCACGGCGTTCGTCCACCGCCGCTCGCGGATGCTCGCGCAGTACATCGTCTCCTGGCGGGCGGGGACCGCGGGCACCGGCGCCCAGGCCTGGCTGACGTCGGCCCACAGTGCGATGCGGCGGTACGCGTCGGGGGCGGCGTACCAGAACTACACCGACCCGACGCTCAGGAACTGGCGCGAGGCGTACTACGGCCCGGCGGCGCCACGGCTGAAGAAGGTGAAGGAGAAGTACGACCCGACGCGCTTCTTCACGTTCCCGCAGGCGCTGTAGGCGCCCGCGGGCGGGGGCGTGCGCCTGAGGCGGCGCCGTGGTGCGTCCGGGGGCGGGGTCCGCGGCGGTCGCTACGCGGCGAGGTCCTTCTCGTCGGTCCCCGCGGACTCCTGCTCGGGCAGGCTGGCGACGGGCTCCACGCCGCGGTTCCCGGCCCACACCAGGCGGGCGGTCGCGCGGGAGCGGCCGACCGCCTTGGCGAGCGGCGTGAGCAGCGCCATCGCGAGCGGGGAGAGCAGCAGGGCCACGGCCGTGCCGAGCGCGAAGCCGCCGATCACGTCGGTGGGGTAGTGCACGCCCATGAAGACGCGGCAGAAGCCCTCCAGGGCGGCCAGGGCGATCCCGGCGAAGCCGAACCTGCGGTTCGCGACGAACAGGCCCACGCCGATGGCCATGGCCAGGGTCGCGTGGTCGCTCACGAACGAGTAGTCGTTCTTGCCGTCGACCAGGACCTCCAGCCCCGGGTGGTCCCGGAAGGGGCGGGGGCGCTCCACGAAGTTCCGTATCGGCACGTTCACGAGGACGGCGACGCCTGCGGCGAGCGGCGCCCAGACGACGGCGGCGACGGACGAGGCCGCGTCGTCGAGCGTCCCGCGCCTGCGGGCGCCCCACCAGCACCACAGCACGAGCAGCACCAGGGCCAGCAGCAGGCCGTACTCGCCGACGAACTCCATGGTGCGGGCGAACCAGCCCGGGGAGTCCTCCGCCAGGCCGTTGATGTCGTAGAGCAGGCTGACGTCGGGGTTCGACCCGGTGGTGTCGAGTCCAGCCATGATGCCGCGGCCCCTTGTCTTCTCGCTCCTGGGCGCGTCGCCTGACGCGTCCTCCATCAACCCCCGTGGCCAGTGCGTGCTGTACCAGTCAAGCTGTTCCAACCAAGGGAACGCACGGTCCCCTTCTCTACGTTCCACTCTCCACCGAATGATCACTCAGACGTTATCGAAGAGAGACTCATCACCGCAGCTCAGGGGGGTGTTTCAGGGGAGCGTTCCAGCCAGTGCGGACGGCGCGTGCGCCGGGCGCACGCCTTCCGCTCCGGGCGCCGGTCAGACCTCGGTGCGCTCGGGCGACGAGGGGCCCGTGGAGCCCCCGGGCGTCGCCGACGGCTCTTCGGAGGGCCTGCGGGGCGGTGCACCACCCGCCTCGGCCGCCGCGTCCCGCCCCTTCTCGGACTCCTCGTCCCGCTCCTCGGGGGGCTCGCTGGGCACTGCTTTTGCGCCATCTTCGGTGACCCGGGTCGCGCCGAAGTAGTCAGGGGTGTCGATCGGGTCGAAGCGGATCTTCGCGCCGGGCCGGGGCGCGTTGATCATGTAACCGCCGCCCACATAGATACCGACGTGCCGGATGGCCCGGGGGTTGCTCAGGTCGTCGGAGAAGAACACGAGGTCGCCGGGGAGCAGTTCGTCCCGCTTCGGGTGCGGCCCCACGTTGTACTGGTCGTTGGCCACGCGCGGCAGGTCGATGCCCACACTGCGGTACGCGGCGAGCGTGAGCCCCGAGCAGTCGAACCGGCCGCCCTGCTCGGGCGTGCCGTTCCCGCCCCACAGGTACAGGGTCCCGAGCTTCTTCTGCGCGTAGTAGATGGCCCCCGCGGCCTGCTGCGAGGGATTGACCCGGCCGACGGGCCGCGCGAAGCTCTTCTCCAGCGTGGTAATGATCTTGACGTAGTTCTGCGTCTCCCGGTAAGGCGGCACGCCCCCGTACTTGATCACGGCGTACGCGCCCGCGTTGTACGCGGCGAGCATGTTCTTCGTCGGGTCGCCGGGCGCGTCCTTCACGTACTTGGCGAGCTCGCAGTCGTACGAGGCCGCGGACGGGATGGCGTCCTCCGGGTCCCACACGTCACGGTCGCCGTCCCCGTCCCCGTCGATGCCGTGCGTGGCCCAGGTCCCCGGGATGAACTGCGCTATCCCCTGCGCCCGCGCGGGACTCTTCGCGCGCGGGTTGAACCCGCTCTCCTGGTAGAGCTGCGCGGCGAGCAGGGCCGGGTTGATGGCCTTGCACAGGTTGCCCCACTTCTGCACGAGCCCCTGGTACGAGCTGGGCACGGCTCCCTTGGCGAGGCCGACGCTGCCGCCGGAGCCGTTGCCCGCGAGCGAGCCCGCGGCCACGAACGTCCCCACCACGAGCAGCATCAGGAAACCCAGCGACCCACCGAACGCGACGGCCGCCAACAACCACGTCTTACGCACCGTCAACCACCCCTCGCCGCCCGGGAGTCCGCCGCGCACAGTGTAGAGGCGGCACCTCCCGCCGGGGTGGATCATCCACAGGCCCGGACGGACACTCGAAGCCGCACTCCGACCGCACTCCCACCGCACTCCGACCGCACACTCCCACCGCACTCCGATCGCACGCCGACCGCACTCCGACCGCGAAGGAGGACCCGCCCGTGTCCCACCCGCCCCCGGACCTCCCCACCGACCTGGAGTGGATCCGCGCCGCCCCCGAGGACGCCGAGGGGCCGGGCCCCTGGATCGAGTACGCCTTCGGCCCCGGCGACACGGTCCACCTCCGCGAGACCAGCACCCCGGAGCAGGTCGTCACGACCACGCGCGCGAAATGGGAGGCGTTCGTGCTCGGCGTACAGGCGGGCGAGTTCGACCACTTCGTGGTGGACTGCTGAGACGGACGCGGACGCCGTCCCCCGCCTGCGCCCGGCCCGGCGGCCACGCGGACGTCGTCGCCGTCGTGCGGGCCTGGTGGACCGACCGCGGCGCCGCCGAGATGCGGGAACTGCGTACGAGACGTTCCTGCGGGCCGCCGCGGCGGCGGGGCGCACGCGGGTGCGGTCGGTGACCTCGCCCACGGACACGCGGTCCATCGCCTTCCACCGCGCGCACAGGGGCTACGACGGGCCGGGGCTCGACCGCGTCTGCTTTCTGCGGACGCTGGGCGTCCCGGAGCCCTGAAAACCGCCGCTTCCCTGTGGTTTCTGTGGCTTCTGTGCTCTCCGCGCTCCCCGAGGTGGCCATCCGGCCACGACACGGCCGGAAGCGTACCGTCACGGGCGATTGACGGAGCGCCAACTTTGCCGGACGGTAGGAGGGCCGGGGCGCGAGGGGACGCGCCCCCGCGGTGTTCTGCGTCCTACGGCTGGGGGGAGCCGACGATGGAACCCAACGACCCCGGAAACAGGCCCGCGCCCGAGGACCGGCGCCCGTCCGAGGACGGCACCGGGCCGCGCCCGGGCCCCGCGCCCGAGGACGCGGCGGCCCCGGCCGGCTTCGGCCCGCCCGTTCCCCCGCCGCCCGGTTACACCCCGGCCACACCAGGCCCACCAACCGCCGGGAGCCCCACGGGTCCCGCCACCGCCCCGTACACCGCGCCCCCGCCCCCGCCCTGCGGCCCGCCCGCGCCGGGCCCGGCGGCGTTCCCGCACGGGGCCGGAGCCGGGGGAGCGACGCCGCCCGCGCCTCCCACCCCCTACGGGCCCCCGGAGATCCTCGAACCGACGGCCGCCGCGCCCTCGCACCCCGCCGCCGCGCCGGAGCCGCTGCGGGCCGTCGCCGCCGGGCTGCTCAACCTCACCGGGCTCGGCCTCGGGTACGTCCTGCTCCGGGCCTGGCTGCCCGCCGCCCTGTGCTGGGCGGCGACCGCCGCGCTGCTCGCGACCGCGCTGCCCGCGGACGTGGACGGCGTCCCGGGCGGCGTCCTCGTCGGCTACCTCACCGTGCTCGTGCTCGCCGCCGCCGACGCGGTCCGCCGCGCCCGCCGCACGGCCATCGGCTGGACGCGGCTGCGCGCCCCGCTCGCGGCGGGGCTCGGCGTCGTCCTGCTCGCCGTCCCGGCCGGCGGCGCCTTCGCGTACGAGGCCGCGCAGGACGAAGCCGTGGAGGACATGCTCCTGGACCGGCTCGCCGAGGCCGACCGGCTCGTCGCGGCCCAGGACGGGCGGGACTTCACCGCAGCCGAGGACGACTACCGCTCCGCCCTGGACACCTACCGCGACCTCGTCCGCGACCACGAGGGCTCCCGCGCCGCCGACCGCGTGCCCGACCGCCTCCGCACGTACTACGAGTCCGTCGCCCGCCCCTACGCCGACCGCCGCTACTGCCAGGCCGTCCAGCCGCTCAAGTACCTGCGCACGCTGCCCGCCACCGTCGGCGAGGACCGCCTGGGCCGCTTCGCCACCTGGCCCGACGACCGGCTCGCGACCTCCTTGTACGCGTGCGGAGCGACCGCCCTGGACCGGGGCGACGGGACCCATCTGCGCGAGCTGATGACCACCTTCCCGGCCTCGGACGCCGCCGCGAAGGTCGTGCCCGCCCTCCGCGACGCCGTCGACGACCGCACCGCCGACCTCCGGGGGGCCGACCCCTGCGCGGCCACGGAGAAGCTGGAGCGGGTCCGGTCCGTCGCCGCCGGGCTGCCCGGCGGGGCCGGTACCGCCGTGGCCTCCGACGCCCGGCGCGCCGTCGAGACGGGCGCGTACGCCTGCGGCGTCGACCAGTTCGAGGACGGCCGGTTCACCGAGGCCGCCCAGCGGCTGCGCGACTTCGCCACCACGTACAAGGACAGCGGCAGGCGCGAGCGCGCCCGCACCATCGCCATCGCCGCCGAGGTCGCCGCCGAACGCCCCCAGGCGGGCCGCGGCCTGCCCGCCCAGCGCGGACCCGGCTCCGGCCAGGAGTTCGTCGTCAAGAACGACGGGCCGAGCCCCGTCGAGGTCCTGTTCACAGGACCGGCCACCGGCAGCGTCAAGCTCGGCCCCTGCGCGGGCTGCACCTCGTACTCCAGCAAGGCCGAGGGCCGCAGCAAGGCCTGCAAGGCCGACCGCGGCTACCCGCAGCGGACCCTGCGGCTGCCGCCCGGCGAGTACCACTTCCTCTACAAGCGCGGCGCGGGCGGCACCGGCCTGGTCCGCAACCACAGTGACGGCGCGAAGGTCCAGAGCGGCTACCGCTACACGGACTGCACGTACGTCGTCCGCGGCGGCGTCGGAGACTTCGACGGCCTGACGTAACCGGCCCGCCCCCCGGAAACCGCCCCCCGGAGACCGCCCCGCGCGGGCGCCCCGCAGAAGCCGGCGAAGCCACCGTGCGAGCCGTCGCAGGAGCTGACGCGGAAGCTGACGCGCCGTCGAACTGCGGTGTTGCACAGGGTGCTGAGGCGACGTCAGGGGCCACGCCTGTTCTTCATTGCCGGAGGTCACCCCGCGTGGTACACAGAGTGACCATACGTTCCTTCGTATACCGTTCTGCGCCACCGTGAGGGACGGCGGCGCGGAGGGCGTCCGGCGAAACGTACGAAGTCGGCCAACGAATGGCGACAAGGCGGCACCAGCCGGACTGATTGTCGGCGACAATGAGCTTCGCCCTCTGCGCAGAGCCGGCCACCACGGTGACCGGACGGGCAGGGGCGGGCAGAGGTACACGAACAACCCACTTGGGGCGGTGAGTTACACATGCTTATGGCAGCCGAGAAGGGCGACATCACCACCATCATCGGTGGGATCGCCCCCGACTGGGGTCCCTTCGGGAGCCTGGGCAACGAAGCGCGCGTGATGATCGAGGTCGTGATGGCGGTCGCGATCCTGCTGTGCCTCGGCATCGCGATCTGGGGCGCGGCGAAGCAGCGCATCGGAGCGACGGCACTGCGCGACACCTTCAGCGCGGAGCAGGGCAAGGGCCTGATCATCGCGGGCCTGACCGGTGTCTTCATCATCGGCTCGCTCGGCACGCTGTTCACCATCGTGTACGGCATGGCGGTCTGACCCCCGCCCCGCTCCCCTTCTCCCCCCGTCCCCCTTCTCTCCCCCGTCCGTCGTGCCCACCGGCTGAGGTTGCAACTCCCTGATGTCGAGTCACCACACCGCGCCCGCGCGGCGAGCAGCACGGCTACCGTCGTATCCGGCGCACCTGATGGACGTGGCGGTCAAGGAAGAGGTTGAGGGGGCGTACGCGGCATGAGCGATGACGATGACCTCTTCGGCGGCACCGGCGAGACCCGGACGCGGCTGCCCGAGCGCGGCGGGGCGGACGGCTACGGCCCCGGCCGCAGACCGGGCCGCCCCGGCGGCCGCGCCCCCTCCCGGAGCCTCGTCACCGTCGTCGGCGTGGTGGTCCTCCTCATCGCGGCCATCGCCTTCGCGAACCGGGACAATTCCTCGGACGACGGAGGCGGGGGCCGCGGCGACGGCAAGGGCACGGAGGCCGCCCCCACGGCCCCGACCGGCGAGAAGCCGGTGAGCGGCAGGAACGGGGGGATTCCGTCGGGGTTCGCGAAGAGTGAGCAGGGGGTGCAGAGCGCCACGGCCAACTACGCCGTGGCCCTCGGCTCCGCCGACATGTTCGACGAGGAGCAGCGCCACCGGATCGTCGACACGGTGTACACACCGCAGGCCGCCGCCACCCGGCGACCCGGCCTGGACAAGGTGTACAACAACAAGTCGTTCCTGAACAGGATCGGCCTGCGCGACGACGGTACGGCGCCGAGCGGCACGACGTTCATCTCCCGCATCATCCCCGTGGGCACCAAGGTGACCAAGTTCGACGGGAACTCGGCGACGGTCGAGATCTGGTACTCCTCGCTCTTCGGGCTCGCGGGCGAGGACACCAAGAACCCCGTGACGGAGAGCTGGTTCACCAACACCTACGACATGCGCTGGTCCGGCGGTGACTGGAAGGTCGCCGACTTCAAACAGCAGGACGGTCCCGTCCCGGTCGGGCGTGATCAACGGGCTTCCACGGCGGACGACATGGCGAAGGCCGTCGAGGAGTACGGAGGGTTCACCTATGCCCGGTAGCACCCGTCGTCGCGCCGTCACGCTCACAGCCACCGTGACGGCACTGCACACCGTCGTCCTGCTGCTCGCCACCCGCGCCTCGGCCGCGCCCGACGACGACCCCTGCGAACTCATCCGAGGCCCCGCCAAGAAGTACTGCGAACAAGGCGAGGGCCGCAGCGGTGGTGCCCGCAAGGCGCCGCCCGAGACGCCCGCTCTGGACAACCTCGACCCCCTCGCCTCCCTCGCCCGCGGGTTCGGGGACGCCGCCTCCTGGATCGTCAACAAGCTCACCGAGTACGTGAACGACACCGCCGCGGTCGACTTCACCAACGAGAAGTTCCTCCAGCAGTACGCCGTCGTCTTCGCCGCGTCGACGATCCTCACGCTCATCGTGTGGCTGCTCGCCGTCACCAAGCGGGCCGTGCGCGGCGTGCCGCTGCTCACCGCGCTGTCGGAGGCCATCGGCTTCCTGTGGCTGACGGTGCTCGCCTCCGCGTTCACGCCGCTGATCCTGTCCACCGTCGTGTCCGCGACGGACGGCGTGTCCGAGGTCCTCGCCAAGTCCGTGGGCGGTGACACCGACCAGTTCTTCGGCACGTTCTCGCAGGCCCTCGACAAGGGCACGGACATCGGCGGCGGCCCGATCATGCTGATCGTCGTGTCCGCCGTGTCGATCGCCGCCGCGGGCATCCTCTGCCTGGAGCTGGTGATCCGCGCCGCGATGCTCTACGTCGGCGCGCTGCTCGGCACGGTCGTGTACTCGGGCCTCGTCGACAAGAACACCTGGGGCCGCATCCGCCGCTGGGCCGGCCTGATGGTCGCGATCATCCTGGTGAAGCCCATCATCGTGATCGTCCTCGGCGTCGCGGGCGCCCTCCAGGGCGAGGACGGCCCCGACTCGCTGTCCGCCGTCGTCTCCGGGCTCTCGGTGATCCTGCTCGCCATCTTCGCGAGCGCCTCCATCTACCGGTTCATCCCCGGCTTCGGCGACGACATCATGGCGACCCGCAACAACCGCCTGATGCGCGGCGCCGAGAACCGCGCCGCCACGGCCCTCAACTCGCCCGCCGCCTGGGTCGCCCAGGGCATCCGCACCCACAGCTCCCGCCCCGGCGGCAAGGCGGGCGGCGGCAAGGCCGGCGGCGGCGACGCCCCGCCCCAGCCCGCCACCGCCAACGCCGTGGGCAGCGGCCTGTCCTCGCACGCCCACCGGCAGCCGGGCCCCGCACAGAACGGCGGCGGAAGCGCCCCCTCCGCCGTCCCCCCGCCCCGCACGAGCCCGTCCAGCACCCCGCACGCGGGCGACCGCGGTACGAACAGCACAGGAGGTGACGGGCGTTGACGACCCAGTCCCATGTGTCCCCACCGGTCACGCCCCGCCGCACCTATCTCATCGGCCGCGCCCGGCCGAACGCCATCATCGGCCGCAACCGCGAGACCGGCGAGATCGCCCTGATCATCGTCGGCGCGTTCCTCGGCATGATGTGCGGCATCCTCATTCCGTTCCTCGCCCCGCGCATCGTGCTGCTCGTCGGCTTCCCGATGCTCGCGATCGCGGCGGTGTACGTCCCGTACAAGGGCCGTACGTTCTACAAGTGGTACGAGATCAACCGCACCTACAAGCGGTCCCTGCGCCGCGGCACCGCCTACCGCTCCGCCGCCCCGGAGGCGGGCGTACGGCTCGACGGGCGCGAGGTGGAGATCGGCCCGCCGCCCGGCATCGGCCGCATCAGCTGGCTGGCCGCGCCCTTCGGCCCCGACGAGATCGCCGTACTCCTGCACGCCGACCGGCGCACCGTCACCGCGGCCATAGAGATCGAGGGCCCCGGCGTCGGCCTGCGCGACAGCGAGGACCAGGAAGCCCTCGTCGACCGCTTCGGCACCCTGCTCAAGCACGTCGCCAACGGCGACGGCTTCGTGACGCGGCTCCAGATGCTCGCCCGTACGCTGCCCGCCGACCCCGACGCGCACGCCAAGGACGTGGCCGCCCGCGGCGACGACCGCTCCCAGCCCTGGCTCCAGCACAGCTACGACCAGCTCCAGTCGATGGTGTCCACCAGCAGCGAGCAGCACCGCGCCTACCTCGTCGCGTGCATGCACTACTCGCGCGAACTGGCCGCCGAGGCCCAGGCCATGGCCCGCGCCGCCCGCTCCGGCGGCGCCCGCAAGGTCGACCGGGACGCCGGGCTCGCCGTGGTCATGGCCCGCGAGCTCACCGACATCTGCTCGCGCCTGCAGGAGGCGGACATCCGGGTGCGCCAGCCGCTCGGCCAGGGCCGCCTCGCCTCGCTGATCCACTCCATGTACGACCCGGACCACCCCATCGACCACATCCAGGCGATGACGAAACGTAATGCCTGGCCCGCCGAGCTGGACGCGATGGAGCCGACGTACCTCCAGGCGAAGACCCGCGAGTCCGCGACCCGCGCCCCCTGGTGCCACGCCACGGCCTGGATCAAGGAGTGGCCGATGACGCCCGTCGGCGTCAACTTCCTCGCGCCGCTCCTCGTCCACACCCCGGACGTGATCCGCACGGTCGCCGTCACCATGGACCTGGAGCCCACCGAGATCGCCATCGAGCGGATGCTCACGGAGAAGACCAACGACGAGGCCGAGGCCAGCCGCCAGGCCAAGATGAACCGCACCGTCGACCCCCGTGACGTCGCCTCGCACTCCCGCCTCGACCAGCGCGGCGAGGACCTCGCGAGCGGCGCCGCCGGCGTCAACCTCGTCGGCTACATCACGGTGTCCTCCCGCTCCCCCGAGGCCCTCGCCCGCGACAAGCGCACGATAAGGGCGTCCGCCGGCAAGTCGTATCTGAAGCTGGAGTGGTGCGACCGCGAGCACCACCGGGCGTTTGTGAACACGCTGCCGTTCGCGACCGGCATCCGCCGATGACCCGCGACGGCGCACGGCCGCGACAGCGGCGCCACCGCGCGCGGCCACCGCACGACGGGTCGACGACCAGGCCAACGGTTAAGGGTGTGAAGGTGCGATGCGGGATCCGCTGACCGTCCTCACGGACGCGTTCACCTCGTTCCTGTTCGGGAAGGTCGAGACCACACGGCTGCCGGTGCGTACGTCGACCGGGCAGGCCCAGGCGGTCTACCTGCCGACGGCCGCGCCCGGCCTCGGCGACTCCGGCGTGATCATCGGCCGCGAGGTGTACTCCGGCAAGGGCTACATCTACGACCCGTTCCAGCTCTACGGCCAGCAGCTCCCGGCCCCCCACTGGCTGGTCCTCGGCGAGTCCGGCAACGGCAAGTCCGCGCTCGAGAAGACGTACGTCCTCAGGCAGCTCCGCTTCAAGGACCGCCAGGTCGTCGTCCTGGACGCGCAGGGCGAGGACGGCGTCGGCGAGTGGAACCTCATCGCTCAGGAGCTGGGCATCACACCCGTCCGGCTCGACCCGACGGCCGCCCTGGACATGGGCATCCGCCTCAACCCGCTGGACCCGGCGATCACCACCACCGGCCAGCTCGCCCTCCTGCGCACCATCATCGAGGTCGCGATGGGCCACGGCCTGGACGAGCGCTCCGGCTTCGCGCTGAAGGTCGCGCACGCGTTCGTCAACGAGACCATCGTCGACCGCCAGCCCGTCCTCACCGACATCGTCGAGCAGCTGCGCCACCCCGAAGCGCGGTCGGCCGAGTCCATGAACGTGGCCATAGACGACGTACGCGCCTGGGGCCTGGACGTGGCCCTGGTCCTCGACCGCCTGGTGGACGGCGACCTGCGCGGCATGTTCGACGGGCCCACCACGGTCGGCATCGACCTGGACGCCCCGCTCACCGTCTTCGACCTCTCCCACATCGACCGCAACTCCATCGCCATGCCCATCCTCATGGCGATCGTCGGCGTCTGGCTGGAGCACACCTGGATCCGCCCCGACCGGAAGAAGCGCATCTTCCTGGTCGAGGAGGCCTGGCACATCATCAACAGCCCCTTCGTGGCGCAGCTCTTCCAGCGCCTGCTGAAGTTCGGCCGCCGCCTCGGCCTGTCCTTCGTGGCGGTGGTCCACCACCTCTCGGACGTGGTCGACGGCGCGGCGGCGAAGGAGGCGGCGGCCATCCTCAAGATGGCCTCCACCCGCACCATCTACGCCCAGAAGGCGGACGAGGCACGCGCCACGGGCCGCGTCCTCGGCCTGCCCCGCTGGGCCGTCGAGATCATCCCCACCCTGACCCCCGGCATCGCCGTCTGGGACGTCAACGGCAACGTCCAGGTGGTCAAGCACCTCGTCACGGAAACGGAACGCCCCCTGGTCTTCACCGACCGCGCCATGACCGAGTCCGCGAGCGACCGGCTCGCCGACGACGCCCTGGCCGCGGCCGAACGGGAGGCGGAGGAAAGGGCGGCGTACATGGAACGGCAGATGGGCGACGGCCCGGCGGGCTCCCGGTCGACGGTGGCCTGATGGAGCGGGACCGCTACCCGGACCGGCACGGGCGCGCGTACCAGGACCGGCGCGAGCGCGGCGTCCCCGACGCCCTGCTGGTGGGCGTCCTCGTCTTCGTGCTCGGCATGGTCGTCCTCATGTGGTCGGCGACCGGCATCGCCGCCCTGTGGGCCCACGGCTCCTGGCCGGACCACGTCACGTTCAACAACACCCCGCCCGCCGTCCGCCACCTCATCCAGGAGCCCCACGACATCGCGGGCGCCTGGCCCGCCACCCCCCGCGACCAGCTCTCTGGCTACGGCCTGTTCTGGGGCTTCGTCATAGGCCAGGTGATGGTCCTCATCGTCCTGGCCATCTTCGTCCTGGGCACGGTGACCCGCTTCCGAGCCGTACGAAGAGCCCAACGCACAGGCACCCCCCTCCAGAAACAGCCCCCACCCGCCACGCCCGCACCTACGCCCCCCGCTACTCCCCCTACGGACAAGCACCCCACACCGGCCCCGCCCACGGACGAGCGCCCCGCGGCACCACCTGCTGTCGACGACCCGGCTGTCGGCGCCCCTGCTGCGGGCGACCCTGCTGTGGGCAGTCGTCCCGCGGGGCGATGGGGGTCCCCCCTGCTCGAGCGAAGCCGAGAGCTTGGGGGAGGGTGGGCACAGCCCGAGGTGCCCAGCACCGCTGTCACTGAGGCCTCCACTGCCACCGAGCCCATCGCACCCCCAGCCGGAGCGCCCAGCACCACGGTCACCTCGGCCTACGCGGCCGCAGGCCCCCTGTTCCTGGGCCCCCCGAACACCCGCCGCCCCCTCGCCGCCGAAACCCTCGCGGCAGCGGAATCCGCAGCAGTGGTCATCACCTCCGACCCCACCCTCTGGGAGGAGACCAAGGACGCCCGCGCCAAACTGGGCCCGGTCCTCGTCTACGACCCCTCCCACCTCTGCGACACCCCCGCCCGCCTCCACTGGTCCCCCACCGCCGGCTGCGAGGACAGGGCCACGGCCACCCACCGCGCCCGCGCCCTGCTGGCCCCCATCAGGCCCGGCGCCAAGCTGGACACCGCCGTGGCGGACACCGCCGAGACCCTGCTCAAGAGCTTCCTGCACGCCGCCGCCGTGGACGGCCGCTCCGTGAAGCACGTCCACCGCTGGGCCCAGGGCACCCAGGTCCAGGAGGCGGTCCGCGTCCTGCGCGCCCACCCCAAGGCCGCGTCGGGCGCCGCGGGTGAGCTGGAGTCGGCGCTCACCGCGCACCCCGAGCGCCGCGACATCGCCCAGGAACTGACGGCCCGCGCCCTGTCCGCCCTGTTCACGGTGAACGTACGGGAGTCCTGCACGCCCCACCGCGCGGACTCCGTCGGCCTGGATTCCTTCGTCGACGAAGGGGGCACGCTCTTCGTGGTGGGCGAGGCTATCGAGGACCCCAAGACGAACCCCGGCGCGATGCCGCTGCTCACGGCGCTCGCCTCCAGCGTGGTCGAGCGCGGCCGGCGCATGGCCGAACGGTCATCCTCCGGTCGCCTCGACCCACCACTGACCCTCGTCCTCGAGGACGTCGCCGCCGTGGCCCCGCTGCCCGAGCTGCCGGAGCTGCTCACCACCGGGGCCGACCAGGGCATGCCCACGCTCGCCTTGATCCGCTCCCGCGAACAGGGCCGGGCCCGCTGGCCGAACGACGAACTGCCCGGCTGACCCGCCCGCCGGACGCAGCGCCCCGACCACCCGCCTGCCGGACGTAGAGCCCCGGCGGGGCCGACCCGCCCGCCAGCCCCGGAGCCCCGGCGGGCCCGGACGCTACGCCAGCACCATCTCGTACTCCAGCGCCGACGGATCCCCCGGCACCGGCACGGCCTCCCCGCTGCGGACGAAGCCGAACCGGCGGTAGAAGGCCTCGGCCCGCCCGTTCGCCTCGTGGACGAAGAGCCGCACCCGCTCGACCCCGGCCCCCTCCGGCGCCCGCGCCCACTCCACCGCCGCCTGGAACAACGCCTCGGTCAACCCCGTGCCCCGGTGCTCGGGGCGCACGTACACCCCCACCAGGTGCGCCTGCGGCACCGTGCCGCCGGGCCCGAGGACGCTGCCCGCGCCGGGCTCCTCGACCAGCACGGTGACCGACCCCGCCCACCCGCCGTCCGGGCCCTCCGCGATGAACTGCCGCACCGTCCCGCCCGGCCCGGCGGCACCCGCCGTCCGGTCCTTCCAGTACGCGTCGGGCTTCGCGACGGCGTTCTCGTAGGTCTCCAGGAACGCGATCGAGGCGGCGGGGTCCCGCAGCGCCAGCAACCGCAGCGCACGGACCTGCCGCCACTCGTCGCCGCGCACGGGTCGTATGAGGTGCTCCATACACTGATCTTGCGGGCCGCACCCGCCGCCCGCAACGCGTTTCCCGCCCGGCGGACACCCGCCCGCAAGGCTTCCGCCCGGCCTCCACCCGCCCAGGCCCCCGCCGTCGTACCCCGGTACTACGCCAGGCCCCGGCCCGGTCCCCCGGTCCGACGCGCCGGCTCCCGCCCCCGGGCCACCATCGACCCATGATCAGGGCTCACGCACTCACGAAACGCTACGGGGGCGGTCGCAAGCGCCCCAGGACGGCCGTGGACCACCTCAGCTTCGAGGTCCGCCCCGGCACCGTCACCGGCTTCCTCGGCCCCAACGGCGCGGGCAAGTCCACGACCATGCGCATGCTCCTCGGCCTGGACACCCCCACGAGTGGCCGGTGCACCGTCGGCGGCCGCGCCTACGCCACGCACAGCGCGCCCCTGACCGAGGTCGGCGCCCTCCTGGAGGCCCGCTCCCTGCACCCGGGCCGCTCCGCGTACCACCATCTGACGGCGCTCGCCCACACCCACGGCATCCCGCGCTCCCGCGTCGAGCACGTCCTCGGCGTGACCGGCCTCGCCGACGTCGCGGGCCGCCGCGTCAAGGGCTTCTCGCTCGGCATGGGCCAGCGCCTCGGCATCGCGGCGGCGCTCCTCGGCGACCCGGCGACGCTCGTCCTCGACGAGCCCGTCAACGGCCTCGACCCGGAGGGCGTCCTATGGATCCGCACCCTCCTCAAGACCCTGGCCGCGGAGGGCCGCACGGTCCTCGTCTCCTCCCACCTCATGAGCGAGACGGCCGTCACCGCCCACCACTTGATCATCATCGGCCGGGGCCGGCTGCTCGCCGACACCACGGTCGAGAGGTTCGTACGCGAGTCCGGCACCGGCTCCGTCAAGGTCGTGTCCCCGGAGGCGGCCCGCCTGGCCGAGCTGCTCGCGGGCCCCGGCGTCACCGTCGAGAGCGCCGCCCCCGGCACCCTCGACGTCCGCGGCGCCGACGCCGAGCACATCGGCCGCACCGCCGCCGCCCACGCCGTCCCCCTCTTCGAACTCACCCCGCACACCGCGTCGCTGGAGCAGGCCTTCATGGACCTCACGCACGAGGCGGTCGAGTACAGCACGCCGGGCGCCACACCCCGGGAGGCCGCCTCCCCGGACGCCACCGCGCGGGAAGGAGCAGCGGCATGACGACCACCGCCCCCGCCCCCACGCCCTACCGCATCACCCCGGCCCGTGTGCTGCGCTCGGAGTGGCACAAGCTGTGGACGCTGCGCACCACCTGGATCACCCTGTTCGCGGCGGCCGTCCTGGTCCTTGCGGTCGGCATCACCATGGGCAGCACGTACGACGGCGACGACTCCGACGTCGACACGGTCGTCTTCGTCCTCCTCGGCACCCAGCTCTCCCAGATCTGCCTCGCCGTCCTCGGCATCCTCGTCACGGCGGGCGAGTACGCGACGGGCATGATCCGCGCCTCGCTGACCGCCGTCCCGCGCCGGCTGCCCGTCCTGTGGTCGAAGGCGGCGGTGTTCACGGCGGTCGCGTTCGCGCTGTGCCTCGTCACGAACGTCGCCACCTTCCTCACGGCCCAGATCTGGCTGGCCGACACCGACAAGGAGCTGGCCCTGACCGACTCCGGCGTCCTCGGCGCCCTCGCGGGCAACGCGGCGGGCGTCACCCTGCTCGGCCTGATCGCCCTCGGCCTCGGCGCGCTGCTGCGGTCGGTGCCCGGCGGCATCGGGGCGTTCGTCGGCGCGGTCCTGGTCGTACCGGAGATCGTGTCGACGCTGCCGTTCGGCGGTGTGGACGCCGTCGTACGCCACTTCCCCGCCCAGGCGGCCACGTCGCTCGGCTCGCTCACCCGCGTCCAGGACACCCTCGCCCCGGGCCCGGCCCTGCTCACCCTCGTCCTGTGGGCCCTCACAACCCTGGCCGCGGCGTCGTTCCTGCTGCGACGCCGCGACGTGTGACCGAGACCGTACGCGTGACGCGAACCGTACGCACGACACGAACCGTGCACAGGACGCGGACCGTGAGCGGGCCCGGAACCGTAGGCCTGAAGGGAACCGTACGTGTGGACGAGGATGAGCCCGTGGCCCACGACCCGCACCCCCTCACCCAGCACGTCCAGCGCCTCGTCCAGCGGGTGCGCGCCGTCGACCGGCGCCGCCCGCTGGTCTGGGACCTGCTGGTGACCGGCTTCTTCGTCACGGCGGGCCTCATCGACTTCGCGGGCGGCGGCTGGCGCAACATCGCGCACAACACGGGCGTACCCGGCTGGCTCGTCCTGGTGACGACGCTCGGCCTGACGGTGCCGCTGCTGTGGCGGCGCCGCCGGCCGATGGCGGCCCTCGCCGTGATGGTGCTGTTCGGCACGGTCAACGGCGGCACGGGCGCGATGCTCCAGGTCGCGCTGGTACAGCTCATCGTCCTCTTCAACATCGCGCTGCGGCTGCCGCTCCGCACGCTGGGCCGGGCGGGCGCGCTGATGCTGGCGCCGCTCGTCGTCGGTACGGTGCGCTACCCGCGGGGCAGTTGGGACCAGCAGATCGTGCCGCAGGTGTGGGCGTACGCGCTGGTCGCGCTCCTCGGCATCGCCGTCCGCTCGCGGCAGGACTACACCCAGGCCCTGGTCGAGCGGGCCCACCGCCTGGAGGTCGAACGCGACCAGCAGGCCCAGCTCGCCGCGGCCGCCGAGCGCACCCGGATCGCCCGCGAGATGCACGACATCATCGGCCACAACCTGTCGGTGATCACGGGTCTCGCCGACGGCGGCAGGTACGCGGCGGCCAAGTCGCCCGAGCACGCCGCCAAGGCCCTCGACGCCATCGGTTCCACCAGCCGTCAGGCCCTGGCGGAGCTGCGCCGCCTCCTCGACGTGCTGCGCGACGACGTCCCGGAGGCGGCCGCGCTCACGCCGCAGCCGTCCCTGACGGACCTGGACCGCCTCGTGA
Source organism: Streptomyces sp. CC224B (assembly GCF_030010595.1). Classification (NCBI taxonomy): domain Bacteria; kingdom Bacillati; phylum Actinomycetota; class Actinomycetes; order Kitasatosporales; family Streptomycetaceae; genus Streptomyces; species Streptomyces sp. CC224B. Next base: position 42,758 of record NZ_JASCXL010000078.1, read on the forward strand.
ACGGCGTACGGTCCGCGGGCCTGCCGGTCCGCACGGCGGTCCGGGGCCGCGCTGTGGCGCTGCCCCAGGGGCAGCAGCTCACGGTGTACCGGGTGGTGCAGGAGGCCCTGACGAACACGCTCAAGCACGGCGGCCCGGGAGCCACGGCCGCGGTCGACATCGCGTACGCGGAGGACGGCGTGACGGTCACGATCACGGACACGGGCTGCTCGGGCCGCACGGGCCGCTCGGGCCTCGCAGGGCACACGGGCCGCGCGGAACTCGCGGACCCCGCGGGCCACCCAGGCCCCGCGGGTCACTCAGGTCGCGGACTGACCGGCATGCAGGAGCGAACCTCCCTGTACGGCGGCACACTTGAGGCCGGCCCGCGGCCGCTCCCCGCGTCCGGCTGGCAGGTCCGCCTGCACCTCCCGAAGACCACCGCCCCGACCGCCCCGAAGGACACCGCTCGATGACCACCGTCCTCATCGTCGACGACCAGCCCTTGCAGCGCTTCGGCTTCCGCATGCTCCTTGAGAGCCAGGACGACATGACGGTGGTGGGCGAGGCCGGCAGCGGCACGGAAGCCGTCCGCCTGGTGGACCGACTGCGCCCGGACGTCGTCCTGATGGACATCCGCATGCCCGACATGGACGGCATCGAGGCCACCCGCCGCGTCGTCGTGTCGGGCAGCCCGTCCCGCGTCCTCATCCTCACGACGTTCGACCTGGACGAGTACGCGTACGCGGGCCTGCGCGCCGGGGCTTCGGGGTTCCTCATCAAGGACGCGCTGCCGGAGGAGCTCCTCTCGGGGATCCGCGCGGTGGCCTCGGGCGACGCGGTGGTCGCGCCGCGGCTCACCCGCCGTCTCCTGGAGGCCTTCGCCGAGCACCTGCCGGCCGGCGAGCACGGCGACACCCCCGGGGACCCGGCCGCACACCCCCGGCTGTCCTCCCTGACGGAGCGGGAGCGCCAGATCCTCACGGTCATCGGCCAGGGCTGGACGAACGCGGAGATAGCCACGCGTCTGCACCTGGCCGAGTCGACGGTGAAGACCCACGTGGGCCGCGTCCTGGCGAAAACGGGCGCCCGCGACCGCGTGCAGGCGGTGATCCTCGCGTACGACACCAAGCTGGTACGCCCCGCCTGACCCGGAACGGACATTCCCCGCGACCGGATACAGCAGAACAGCGGTACAACGCGAGAAAGCCCCCGTGCCAATGGCACGGGGGCTTTCTCTCAACAATAGTTCGGCGGCGTCCTACTCTCCCACAGGGTCCCCCCTGCAGTACCATCGGCGCTGAAAG
>NZ_JASCXL010000079.1:0-43683 GCF_030010595.1 Streptomyces sp. CC224B
CCCGCCCCCCCCCCCCCCCCCCCCCCCCCCCCCCCCCCCCCCCCCCCCCCCCCCCCCCCCCCCCCCCCCCCCTGGTTCGGGAAGGGGCGGGTCTGGGGCGCCCCGCGTGGGATCAGGCCAGGTCCACCGACTCGAACCGCCACCGGTGCGGCGCCCGTGCCACCAGTTCCTCCGGGGGCGCGGGCAGCTCCGGCAGCTCGGCGTCGGGCGCCGCGTCCCACCACGTGACGACCAGCACCCGGTCCGCCGGCGCCCGGAACGTCTCCCGCCGCACCGGCGCCGCGGCCAGCTCCTGGGCCCGCGCCCAGGCCAGCAGCTCCTCCCCGCGCCCCTCGGCGGCCCGGGCCTCCCACATCAGCGCGACGCTCATGAGTAGAGGTTGTCCTTGCTGACCTCGTGCACGTGGTCGTGGTCGTGGGTGTGCGCGCCCGCGCCCGGCACGTGCGGCTCGGTCACCGGCAGCGAGGAGTCCGCCGACAGGCCGAGGTCGGAGGCCGGGCGGTTGCGCGCCACCATCTCCGCGCCGAGCGCGGCGACCATCGCGCCGTTGTCCGTGCACAGCTTGGGCCGCGGCACCCGCAGCCGGATCCCGGCGCGCTCGCAGCGCTCCTCGGCGAGCGCCCGCAGCCGGGTGTTGGCCGCGACGCCGCCGCCGATCATCAGGTGGTCGACGCCCTCGGCCTTGCAGGCCTTGACCGCCTTGCGGGTCAGCACGTCGACCACCGCCTCCTGGAAGGACGCCGCCACGTCCCGCACCGGCACCTCCTCGCCCGCGGCCCGCTTGGCCTCGATCCACCGGGCCACGGCGGTCTTCAGGCCGGAGAAGGAGAAGTCGAACTCCGGGTCGCGCGGCCCGGTGAGCCCGCGCGGGAAGGCGATGGCCTCGGGGTCGCCCTCGCGCGCGTAGCGGTCGATGACCGGGCCGCCGGGGAAGCCCAGGTTCAGCACCCGGGCGACCTTGTCGAAGGCCTCGCCCGCGGCGTCGTCGATGGTCGCGCCGAGCGGCCGTACGTCGGCGGTGATGTCCGTGGAGAGCAGCAGCGAGGAGTGCCCGCCGGACACCAGCAGGGCCATCGTCGGCTCGGGCAGCGCGCCGTGCTCGAGCTGGTCCACGCAGATGTGCGAGGCCAGGTGGTTGACGCCGTACAGCGGCTTGCCGAGCGCGTACGCGTACGCCTTGGCGGCCGAGACGCCGACGAGCAGCGCGCCCGCGAGGCCGGGACCGGCGGTGACGGCGATGCCGTCGAGGTCCTTGGCCGTGACGCCCGCGTCCTTCAGGGCGCGCTGGATCGTCGGGACCATCGCCTCCAGGTGGGCGCGGGAGGCGACCTCGGGCACGACGCCGCCGAAGCGCGCGTGCTCGTCGACGCTGGAGGCGACGGCGTCGGCGAGCAGCGTGGTGCCGCGCACGACGCCGACGCCGGTCTCGTCGCAGGAGGTCTCGATGCCGAGGACGAGGGGCTCGTCGCGGAGGTCAGCCATGGATCTCGGTTCCTTGTACGCCGTTCACCGGGCCGTCGGCCCGTCCGTTCGGGGAGGTGTGCGGGGCGGCCGGCGGGACGGCCGAGGGGTCGGACAGGCGCATCACCAGCGCGTCCACGTTCCCCGGCTGGTAGTAGCCGCGCCGGAAGCCGATCGGCTCGAAGCCGAAGCGCTCGTACAGCTTCTGCGCCCGGGTGTTGTCCACGCGCACCTCCAGCAGCACCTCGGTGGCCTCGAAGGCCGTCGCGTGCCGGAGCAGTTCCGTGAGCAGCCGCGCGCCGAGCCCGGTGCCCCACTGGTCGCGGGCCACGGCGATGGTCTGCACGTCGGCGGCCACCGCGTCGCCGCCGCCGGAGTCGGTGCCCGCGACCGCGAGCCCGCCGTACCCGACGAGGCGCTCGCCGTCGTACGCGACGACGTAGCGGCGCGTGGAGCCGGGCCCGCGCGCGTGCGCGAGCTCGGACCAGAACATGCCGCGCGACCAGGCGTCCTCGGGGAAGAGGTCCTTCTCCAGGGCGAGCACGGGATCGATGTCCCACCAGCGCATCTCGCGCAGCACGGCGGCGTGGGGCGTCACGGTCGTCACTGGGGCGTGACCACCTTGTAGTTCTTGGGCACCTGCGCGTCCGGGCGGCGCAGGTACAGCGGACGCGGTTCCAGCAGCTCCTCGCCCGCGGCCAGCCTCTCCGCGGCCAGCGCGGCGAGGGCGGCGGCCGCGACGTGCTCGGGGCCGCGCGCGTCCGGGAAGGCCTCCGGGTAGAGCGCGGCACCGGCGCCGACGGCCGGCAGGCCCGCGACCTGCTCGGCGATGTCCGCGGGCCGGTCGACGGCGGGCCCGCCCACCCGCGTCCGGGTGTCCTCGTACCGGGCCCAGTAGACCTCCTTGCGCCGCGCGTCGGTGGCCACGACGAAGGGGCCGGACTCGATCCCGGACGCGTACGCCAGACCGTCGAGCGTGCAGACGCCGTACACCGGCACGCCGAGCGCCAGGCCGAAGGTGTCCGCCGTCATCAGGCCCACGCGCAGGCCGGTGTAGGGCCCCGGGCCCACCCCGGCGACGACGGCCGTGACCGCGTCGAGTCTCACGCCCGCGTCGGCGAGGACGCGGTCGACGGCGGGCAGCAGCAGCTCACCGTGGCGGCGGGCGTCGACCTGACTCGCGTGCGCGACGACGGACGTGCCGTCGTGCAGGGCGACGGTGACGGCGGGGGTTGCGGTATCCAGAGCGAGCAAGAGCACGCGAACAGCCTACGGCTCCGGCGCCCGCCGCACGGCCGCACCGGCCCGAGGTGCCCCGGCTGCTACCGTCACCCCATAGCCGTACGTAGGAGAGGTGGGGCAGTGTCCAGGAGCAGCTCGGGATTCGTGGCCGGGCTCACGGCGGCGGCGCTCGCCGTGGTCGGCTTCCTCGCCTACCAGGCCTCGGCCAGCGCGCCCGACGACCTGAACGCGCGGCCGGACAAGTCCCCCACCTCCCCCACGAAGTCCCCCAAGGACAAGGGCGACTCGCTGGCGCTGCCCGCGCAGTCGGGCACCGGCAAGCGGGTCGTGTACTCCCTGGACCAGGACCGGGTGTGGCTGGTCGGCGAGTCCGGCAAGGCCAAGCGCACGTACAAGGTCACGCCGAGCACCGTCGACCCGGCCCCCGGCCAGTACAAGGTCACGTCGCGCTCGGGCCAGGTCACCGGCTCGGACGGGGTGCAGATCGAGCACGTCGTGCGCTTCGCGGCGGTCGACGGCATAGCGGTCGGGTTCAGCGCGGCGCTCAACGGCTCCACGGAGAAGCCGGACCCCGGGAGGAAGACCGGCGGCATCCGCTCGTCCCGTGAGGACGGCAACGCGATGTGGGACTTCGCGATCATCGAGACGAAGGTCGTCGTCGTCAAGTAGCGGGCGTAGCAGGCCGCGGCCGTCACCCGGCCGCCGTCACCGGGCTGCCGCCCCCGCCCGTCGCCACCCGCCCGTGACCGGCCTACGCCGCGTCGCGGCGGGCCTCGTCCGCGGGGGCGCCTTGGTGCACGGGAGCGGCGGGAGGCGTGGAGACGGCGCTCGCGGCGGCGCACGACGCGAGCAGCTCACTCATCGAGCAGGCGGAGGGCTGCGCCGGCAGCCCCTGCGGCCGGGACTGCGTGTCGTGTTCTGAAGCCGGCATGGACGCCTCCTGGGGCTTCGGGGGCAGACGTGGTTAGGTAGACCTAACCAGGACCGGTATCCATGTGACCACGCCCGGGCCCGCCCGCGCAACATGTTACCGACGCCTTGTCGGAAAATGAGGACGGACGCCCCCCCGGGGCCCGGGTACGACAGCTCCGCGGGACGGTGTGTCGGCGGCCGGGCCCCGTACGGCAGGCGTGCTCGTGCCCGCGGCCGCCCCAGGGCCGGGGCGCGCGGTTCTTCGCTCGGGTGCGGGGTACGGCTCAGGCGGACAGCACGCGGAGGCGGGGACGGCTCAGGCGGACAGCACCCGGAGGCGGGGACAGCTCAGGCGGACAGCGCCGAGAGGTCGACGCCCTCCCAGCGGGCCCCGATGCCGCGCAGCGCCACCTCGCGCCGCTCGTCCGCGGTGTCTCCCACGGCGCGGTGGATCAGCAGGTGCAGCCGGTCGTCGGAGAGCTCCTCGACCTTGCCGTCGCCCCACTCCACGACGACCACCGAGTCCGGCAGCGAGACGTCGAGGTCCAGGTCCTCCATCTCGTCGAGCCCGCCGCCCAGGCGGTACGCGTCCACGTGCACCAGGGCGGGCCCGTCGCCGAGCGGGGGGTGGACGCGGGCGATGACGAACGTCGGCGAGGTGACTGCGCCGCGCACGCCGAGGCCCTCGCCGAGGCCGCGCGTCAGCGTCGTCTTGCCCGCGCCGAGCTCCCCGGTGAGCATGACGAGGTCGCCCGGGCGCAGGAGCTTGGCCAGGCGGCGGCCCAACTCGCCCATCTGCTCGGGGGAGTTGACGTCGATCGTGAGGGAGGCGGCGGGGGCCGGGCTGTGCGGTGCTTCCATGCGCCCCACGTTAACCGGTGGCGACGGTGCCCGTGCGCGCCAGCAGATCCGCCAGCCGGTCCGTCACCGCCTCCGGGTGCTCCAGCATCACTAGGTGCCCGGCGTCCGGCACGAGGACCAGCTCCGCGTCCGGCAGCAGACCGGCGATCACCTCGCTGTGCCCGCTCGGCGTGACCAGGTCCTCGTCGCCCGCGAGGACGAGGACCGGGAGCGCCGTGAAGTGCTTGAGCGCCTCCGTCTTGTCGTGGTCGTTGAACGCGGGGTAGTACTCCGCGACCACGTCGATCGGCGTGGACTCGATCATCCGCTCCGCGAACCGGGCGACGGCCGGGTCGACGTCCTTCGACGAGAACGAGTACCGCTTGATGACGCCCGCGAACAGGTCCGACGTGGCCCGCCGCCCCCGCTCCACCAGCTCGGCCTGGGAGCCGAGGGCCCGCAGGACGCCGGGCAGCACGCGCCGCACGGCGTTCACCCCGGCCACCGGCAGCCCGAAGTTGACCTCGCCGAGCCCGCCGGAGGACGTACCGACGAGGGCCACGGCCGCCACCCGCTCCCGGACCAGGTCCGGGAACTGGTCGGCGAGGGCCATCGTCGTCATGCCGCCCATCGAGTGCCCGACGAGCACCAGCGGCCCCTCGGGCGCGGCCGCGTCGATGACGGCCCTGAGGTCCCGCCCGAGCTGGTCGATGGAGACCGGCTCGCGGTCGCGCGCCTGCGCGACCCCGCGGCCCGAGCGCCCGTGGCTGCGCTGGTCCCAGTAGACGCAGCGCACCACGCCCCGCAGGGCCGCCCGCTGGAAGTGCCAGGAGTCCTGGTTCAGGCAGTAGCCGTGGCTGAAGACGACGGTGACCGGGGCGGGCGCCCGGCGCCCGAAGAGCCGCCGCCGGCGCGCGGCCTGGGTGTCGGACTCCACCTCGTCGACCTCGTAGGCGAGTTCGGTGCCGTCCTCGGCGTACGCCGTGCCGGGCATGCCGCGCAGCGAGCCGTAGGGGCCCGCGGCGTCCAGGGCGAGACGGGCCTTCTTGCGCATGCCGCGCCCGACCGTCAGCCGCTCGATGGCGACACCCGCCGCGGCGCCCGCCGCGACGACCCCTATGGCGGCGCCCGCGAGCCCGGCCCGTCGCCAGGTCGTCGCCCCGCGCACCACCGCGTCGGCCACCTCGGCCACCTCGGCGGCGGCCGCCCCCGTGCTGCCCTCGCCCACGTACCGCTCCCCTCAGTCGGACCGTTCGTTCGTGTAGATCCGGGGAACGCGGGCGCCGATCCGCGTCACGATCTCGTACGCGATGGTGCCCGCCGCCCGCGCCCAGTCCTCGGCCGTGGGCTCCCCCCGGTCCCCCGGCCCGAAGAGCACGGCCTCCGAGCCCACCTCGGGCTCGTCCCCGCCCAGGTCCACCACGAACTGGTCCATCGCGATCGTCCCGGCCGCCGTGCGCCACTTGCCGCCGACGAGGACCGGCCCGGTGCCGGACGCGTGCCGGGGGATGCCGTCCCCGTACCCCGCCGGGACAAGACCGAGCGTGGTCTCGCCGGGCGTCGTGTAACGATGGCCGTAACTGACCCCGTGCCCGGCCGGGGCCCGCTTCACATGGGCAAGCGCCGCCGTCACGGTCATCACCGGCCGCAGCCCGAAGTCCGCCGGCGCCCCCACCTCGGGGCTCGGCGAGATCCCGTACATGGCGATCCCCGGCCGCACCAGGTCGAAGTGGGTCTCCGGCAGCGTCAGGGCCGCCGGGGAGTTGGCGATGTGGCGGACCTCGGGCCGCAGCCCCGCGTCCTCGGCCCGGCCCACCATGTCCCTGAAGGCGCCCAGCTGGGCGGCGATCGACGGGTGCCCCGGCTCGTCGGCGCAGGCGAAGTGGGACCAGACCCCCGTGACCCGCACCGAACCGTCCGCCTCGGCGCGCAGCGCGGCGGCGACGAGGTCCGGCCAGTCCTCCGGCATGCAGCCGTTGCGCCCCAGCCCCGTGTCGGCCTTGAGCTGCACCCGGGCCCGCCGTCCCACGGCGCGCGCGGCGGCGACGACCTCGCCAAGCGCGTCCACCCGGCTCACCGACACGTCGATGTCGGCCTCGACGGCCTCCCGCCAGGGCGAGCCCGGCGTCCACAGCCAGCACATGACGCGCCCGCCGATCCCGGCGGCCCGCAGCGCGAGCGCCTCCTCGGGCGTCGCCGTCCCCACCCACGTGGCACCGGCCTCGACGGCGGCCCGGGCGCACGGCACCATCCCGTGCCCGTATCCGTCCGCCTTCACCACGGCCATGAACGCGGCGCCGGGCGCCAGGGCGCGCAGCGTCCGTACGTTGGCCCGGAGGGCGGCGAGGTCGATATCGGCGCGCACGCGCGGCAGTGCAGTCTCAGTCATCGTCGAACAGTCTCTCAGAGGGGACGAACACACCGGCGGACAGCCGTCGGCGGTACGGGGCGGGACGTGCCGGTATGTCCGCCCTGCCCCACCGGGGGACCCTCGCCCGCGCCGGGGTGCGCGGGCCGGAGGGAACGGCTGGGGCGCGCGGGCCGGGGGAAACGGTCCTGCCCCCCCCCAGGCCGGGAGGCGCGGGCCGGGGGAAACGGTCCTGCCCCGGCCGGGGGGGCGCGCGGTCCCGAGGGCAGCGGCCCTACCCCCGCCGCACGTCCCGCCAGGCCGCCGGCAGGGCCTCGGCCACGTCCTGTGCCGCCACCGGCGCCCCGTCCGCGGCGAGCCGTCCCGCGAGGCCGTGCAGGAAGGCGCCGACCGCCCCGGCGTCCCGCGCCCCGAGCCCGGCCGCGAGCAGCGCCCCGGCGAGCCCGGACAGCACGTCCCCGCTCCCGGCGGTGGCCAGCCACGGCGTCCCGGTCGGGTTGACCCGCGCCGCGCCGGTCCCGTCCGGCCCGGCGACCACCGTGGTGGAGCCCTTCAGGAGGACCGTGGCCGCGTACCGGCCCGCCAGCTCCCGTACGGCCTCCAGGCGCCCCGACTCGACCTCCTCCCGGGTGGCGCCGAGCAGCGCGGCGGCCTCCCCGGCGTGCGGGGTGAGCAGCGTGGGCGCCACCCGCCTGCGCACGGCCTCGGCGTCGGCGAGCCGCAGCCCGTCGGCGTCGATGAGGACCGGCACGTCGGCGGCGACCACGTCGTGGAGCCGCTCCTCGTCGTCCCCGAGCCCGGACCCGACCGCCCAGGCCTGGACGCGCCCCGCCTTGGCGGGCGGCCCGGCCGAGACCAGCGTCTCCGGGAAGCGGGCGAGCACGGCGTCGGCGGCGGGCCCCACGTACCGCACGGCCCCGGCACCCCCGCGCAGCGCGCCGGCGACGGCGAGGACGGCGGCGCCCGGGTAGCGGGCGGACCCGGCGACGACGCCCACGACACCGCGCCGGTACTTGTCGCTCTCCGCCCCCGGCACCGGAAGCAGCCGGTCCACATCGGCGTACTGGAACGCCTCGACCACCGGGTCGTACGCGGCGAGTTCGGGCCCGAGCCCGATGTCCACGAACCGCAGCGCCCCGGCGTACTCCCGGGCGGGGTCGATGAGCAGCCCCGGCTTGCAGGCGCCGAAGGTCACCGTCACATCCGCCCGCACGGCGGCGCCCCGCACCTCGCCGGTGTCGGCGTCGACGCCGCTCGGCAGGTCGACGGCGACGACGAGGGCCTTCGACCGCTCGGCGGCGCGGGCCAGTTCGGCGGCGCGGGGCCGCAGCCCGCCCTTGCCGCCGATGCCGACGACGCCGTCGACGACGAGGTCGGCCCGGGCGACGACGGCGAGCGCGGCATCGGCGCCGGTCCCGACTCCGGCCCCGTCCCCGGTCCCGACTCCAGCCCCGGTCCCGACTCCGCCCCCGGCCCTGGCTCCGTCCCCGGTCCCGGTCTCGGTCTCCGCTCCTCCCGCGGGTCCCGAGCCGTCCACGACGCGTCCCCCGGCCGCCCGCAGCGCGGCGAGCCCGCCCGCGTGGGTCCGCTCGGGCGCCAGGAGCACCGCCGTCACCCCGGCCCCGCGCCGGGCGAGCCGCGCCCCGGCGTACAGGGCGTCACCGCCGTTGTCCCCGCTGCCGACCAGGAGCGCCACACGGGCCCCGTACACCTTCTTGAGCACCTGACCGCAGGCCGCGGCGAGCCCGGCCGCCGCCCGCTGCATCAGCGCCCCGTCGGGGACGCGCGCCATCAGGGCCCGCTCGGCGGCCCGTACATCCTCCACGCGATACGCAGTACGCATCCCTCAAGTCTCGCGCACCGCCCGTGCTCCGGCAGCGCGGCCGGGGCCGGGGCCAAGAGCCCCTACCCCTCCGCGATGACCACGGCGGAGGCCACCCCCGCGTCATGGCTCAGCGACACGTGCCAGCCCCGTACGCCGAGCGCCTCGGCCCGGGCGGCCACCGTCCCGGAGACCCGCAGGCGGGGCTGTCCGGACTCCTCCACGTACACCTCGGCGTCGGTCCAGCGCAGCCCGGCGGGGGCACCGAGGGCCTTGGCGAGGGCCTCCTTCGCGGCGAACCGGGCGGCGAGCGAGGCGACTCCGCGCGGCTCCCCGCTCGGCAGGTACAACTCCCCCGCGACGAAGAGCCGTTCCCGCATCCCGGCGGTCCGCTCCAGGGAGACGGCGAACCGGTCGATCTCCGCCACATCGATGCCCACACCAATAATCACGCGGGAAGCGTACGGCGCCGCCGCGGCACCCCGGCCCACCGGCACAGCGGCGACCGCGCCGGCGCCGGGCGCCCGCACCGGCGTGACGTACTCCACCCGCGCTCCCGTTCAAACAGCCGTAACAATGGAATGTGATCTCTCCGGTCTCCACGCCGCCCCAGGGCGCCCACCGGCACAAGCCGGAGGCGACCCCGTACGTCGACCTCACCCGCGCCGAGTGGAGCGCCCTGCGCGAAAAGACACCGCTGCCGCTGACCGCCGCCGAGGTGGAGAAGCTGCGCGGCCTGGGTGACGTCATCGACCTGGACGAAGTGCGCGACATCTATCTGCCGCTGTCGCGCCTGCTCAACCTGTACGTGGGCGCCACCGACGGCCTGCGCGGCGCCCTGAACACGTTCCTCGGCGGCACCGGCGAGAAGGCCGCCCAGTCCGGCACGCCCTTCGTCATAGGGGTCGCGGGCTCCGTCGCCGTCGGCAAGTCGACCGTCGCCCGGCTCCTCCAGGCCCTGCTCTCGCGCTGGCCCGAGCACCCGCGGGTGGAGCTGGTCACGACCGACGGGTTCCTGCTGCCCACCAAAGAGCTGCAGGCCCGCGGCCTGATGTCCCGCAAGGGCTTCCCCGAGTCGTACGACCGCCGCGCCCTGACCCGCTTCGTCGCCGACATCAAGGCGGGCAAGGACGAGGTGACGGCCCCCGTCTACTCCCACCTGATCTACGACATCGTGCCGGGCAAGCGGCTCACCGTGCGCCGCCCGGACATCCTCATCGTCGAGGGCCTGAACGTGCTCCAGCCCGCCCTGCCCGGCAAGGACGGCCGCACCCGCGTCGGCCTCGCCGACTACTTCGACTTCAGCGTGTACGTCGACGCCCGCACCGAGGACATCGAGCGCTGGTACCTCAGCCGCTTCCGCAAGCTGCGCGAGACGGCCTTCCAGAACCCGTCCTCGTACTTCCGCAAGTACACGCAGGTCTCCGAGGAGGAGGCGCTCGACTACGCCCGCACCACCTGGCGGACCATCAACAAGCCGAACCTGCTGGAGAACGTGGCGCCCACGCGCGGCCGCGCCACCCTCATCATCCGCAAGGGCCCCGACCACAAGGTGCGGCGGCTCAGCCTGCGCAAACTCTGAGCCCGCGGGCCCGGGTTAGGGTGCGGGCATGCTCCATCTGCGGCTGATCACCCCGGCGGACCGGACCGAGTCGGTGGTCCGCCTGATCGAGGCGACGCCCGGCACCGCGCACCTCGCGGTCGTGCCGGGCGCGGCCCGCAACCCGGCGGGCGACATCGTGCTGTGCGACGTCGCCCGGGAGGCGGGCGACGAACTGCTCGACGGCCTGCGCTCCCTGGAGATCGACAAACACGGGTCGATCTCCCTGGAGAACATCGACCTGTCGCTGTCCCGGCGCGCCGACAAGGCCGAGGACGAGGCGCCGGGCGAGGGCGCGGACGCGGTCCTGTGGGAGCAGCTCACGGATGCCACGCACGAGGAGTCCACGCTCTCCGTCACCTACGTCGCCTTCATCACGCTCGCCACGATGATCGCCGCCTGCGGTGTCGTCCTGGACAACGCGATCCTCATCGTGGGCGCGATGGCGGTGGGCCCGGAGTTCGGCCCGCTCGCCGGCTTCTGCACGGCGCTCGTGCGGCGCGCCCCGCGCCTGGCGCTGCGCTCGCTGATCGCGCTGGTCGCGGGGTTCGCGGCCGCCATGGTGGTGACGGTGGCCTTCAGCTTCTTCATGGACGCGGTGGACCTGTTCCACGAGTCCGCGCTGGAGGCGAAGCGGCCCAACACCAACTTCATCTACCGGCCCGACTGGTTCTCCTTCGTCGTGGCCGTCCTCGCGGGCGCCGCGGGCACGCTGTCGCTGACGTCGGCGAAGTCGGGCGCCCTGGTGGGCGTCGCCATCTCCGTGACGACGGTCCCGGCGGCGGCCAACGCCGCGGTCGCCTTCAGCTACGGCGCGTACCGCCAGGCGTGGGGCTCCACCGAGCAGCTCCTGCTGAACCTGCTCGGCATCGTCCTCGCCGGTACGCTCACGCTGCTCGTCCAGAAGGTGCTCTGGGCGCGGCAGCGCGAACGTACCGCGAGGAAGCCGGGGCCCGCCTAGCCGAGGCCTGCCCGGCCGGGCCCCCGGGGGCCGGAGCCCGCCTAGCCGAGCGCGGACTTCACCACGTCGGCCAGGCGCCCGGCCACCGCGCGGGCCTGCTCGATGTCGGCGGCCTCCACCATCACGCGCACCAGCGGCTCGGTGCCGGAGGGGCGCAGCAGGACGCGGCCGGTCCCGCCGAGCTGGCGCTCGGCGTCGGTGACCGCGGCGGCCAGCTCGGGCGAGGTCGTCACCCGGGACTTGTCCACGTCCGGCACGTTGATCAGGACCTGCGGCAGGCGCTCCATGACGGCGGCGAGGTCGTGCAGGCCGCGGCCGGTCTCGGCGACGCGCGCCGCGAGCAGCAGCCCGGTCAGGGTGCCGTCGCCGGTGGTGGCGTGGTCCAGGGCGATGACGTGCCCGGACTGCTCGCCGCCCAGGGCGTAGCCGTTGGCCTTCATCTCCTCCAGGACGTACCGGTCGCCGACCGCGGTCTGGACGACCTCGATGCCCTCGCGCTCCATGGCGAGCTTGAAGCCGAGGTTCGACATCACCGTGGCGACAACGGTGTCGCGGCGCAGGACGCCGCGCTCCCGCATGCCGAGCGCGAGCACGGCGAGGATCTGGTCGCCGTCGACCTCGGCGCCCGTGTGGTCCACGGCGAGGCAGCGGTCGGCGTCGCCGTCGTGCGCGATGCCTAGGTCGGCGCCGTGCTCGACGACGGCGGCCTGGAGCTGCTCCAGGTGCGTCGAGCCGCAGCCGTCGTTGATGTTGAGCCCGTCGGGGGACGCGCCGATGGTGATGATCTCGGCACCCGCGCGGGCGAAGGCCTCCGGCGAGACGCGGGCCGCGGCCCCGTGCGCCTCGTCGAGCACGATCTTCAGCCCGTCGAGCCGGTTCGGCAGCACGCCGATGAGGTGCGCCACGTACTGGTCGAGCCCCTGGTCGTACGACGTCACGCGGCCGACGCCCGCACCGGTGGGCCGGTCCCAGGGCGCGCCGGTGCGGTGCTGCTCGTACACGGCCTCGATCCGGTCCTCGAGGTCGTCGGCCAGCTTGTGGCCGCCGCGGGCGAAGAACTTGATGCCGTTGTCCGGCATGGCGTTGTGGCTGGCGGACAGCATCACGCCCAGGTCGGCGCCGAGCGCGGCGGTGAGGTGGGCCACCGCCGGAGTGGGCAGCACACCCACGCGCAGGACGTCCACGCCCGCGCTCGCGAGCCCCGCGACGACCGCGGACTCCAGGAACTCCCCGGACGCGCGCGGGTCACGCCCCACCACCGCCGTCGGGCGATGGCCCTCGAAGGTGCCCGCTTCGGCGAGCACATGCGCCGCGGCCACCGAGAGACCGAGCGCCAGCTCCGCCGTCAGATCGGCGTTGGCGACACCGCGCACGCCGTCCGTGCCGAAGAGTCGTCCCACTGCTGTCCTCCGAACATTGCGACATTTCCGAGCTTGAACCCCAGATCGATGGGGCGCTGATAAACGAAACGCCCCGGCAGCACACAGGGGTGCCGCCGGGGCGTTCGCGAAGTACTGGCAGGCAGCGAGATTACCGCTTGCTGTACTGCGGGGCCTTGCGGGCCTTCTTGAGACCGGCCTTCTTGCGCTCGACCGCACGGTCGTCGCGGCGGAGGAAGCCGGCCTTCTTGAGCGCGCCGCGGTTGTTGTCCACGTCCGCCTCGTTCAGGGCGCGGGCGACACCGAGACGGAGCGCACCGGCCTGACCGGAGACACCGCCGCCGGCGATGCGGGCGACGACGTCGTAGCGGCCCTCGAGCTCGAGGACCTTGAACGGCTCGTTGACTTCCTGCTGGTGCACCTTGTTGGGGAAGTAGTCCTCAAGGGTGCGACCGTTGATCTTCCACTTGCCGGTGCCCGGGACGATCCGGACGCGGGCGATGGCGTTCTTGCGACGACCCAGGCCGGCGGCCGGCTGCGGGTCGCCGAAGCGCGCGGCGTTCGACTCCGAGGTGTACTCGCCCTCGACGGGCACCTCGGACTCGGTGGTGTAGTGCTCGATGTCGACGGTCTCGTCGATCGGCTGCTCAGCGGTGGTCTCGGCCACGATGCTCCTCAGATTCTCTTCAGGCTTAGGGGGTGGCCGGACTTACTGCGCGACCTGGGTGATCTCGAACGGCTGCGGCTGCTGCGCGCCGTGCGGGTGCTGGTCACCCTTGTAGACCTTCAGCTTCGAGAGCATCTGACGGCCCAGCGAGTTCTTCGGGAGCATGCCCTTGACGGCCTTCTCGACCGCCTTCTCGGGGTTCTTGTCGAGCAGCTCGTCGTAGCGGACGGAGCGCAGACCACCCGGGTAGCCGGAGTGGCGGTACGCCATCTTCTGGGTCCGCTTGTTGCCGGACAGGTGCACCTTGTCGGCGTTGATGATGATGACGAAGTCACCAGCGTCAACGTGCGGCGCGTAGATCGGCTTGTGCTTGCCCCGCAGGAGGGTGGCGGCAGTGGTCGCCAGGCGTCCCAGGACAACGTCCTGAGCGTCGATGACGTGCCACTGGCGCGTGACATCGCCGGGCTTGGGGCTGTACGTACGCACGGTTCGTAGCCTTCGCTTCTTCAGAGGTGGGTTTCCCCCCTGGTCCCGGGGACCGAAGGGGAAGGGTCCTGACAAGGCCACCTCGGACGATGGACGACAGCCTTGGCGGACATCGGCGACGCAACCGAGTCCTGCCGCTGGTCATCGGCCCGGTGGGCCGGTGCAAGGCCCCTCACGTGAGTTTGAGAAGGCCAATACACATAACGAACATGCAGAATACCGGCCCTACCCCGTACGGGTCAAAACGGCCCCGCAGCCCCCCGCGCCGGGCCCCCTCCCGCGGGGGCCGCGCGGCCCCGTTCAGCCAGGCCCACCGGCGGGGCCCCGGCGCCCCGGTGCCGGGATCGGGCGGGGCCGCCGGGCGCCGCCCCGGGCGCCGAGCCGCCCTTCGGCCGGGGCCGGGGCGGAGGCCGGAGCCGGGTGCCCCGTCGCGCAGTGGCGGAAGACCACCGCCGCCAGCAGGCACAGCGTGGCCGCGTCCTTGAAGGCCCGGCGCGTCCCGGGCTCCAGCCACAGCCAGGTGAACCCCGGCACCTGCGGGACCAGGGCCACCCAGAACCAGGGCCCGCGCACCACCGCCCCCGCCTCGAACGCCCCCGCGAGCACCAGCGGCAGCACGACCAGCAGGTAGTGATCGTAGGAAGGGCGCGAGACCAGGAAGGCCGCCAGCATCAGGGCCACCGCCGTGTCCACCACCCGCCCGGCGCCCGGCGCGCCCCGGCGCCACCTCGCCCACGCGCACCCCACCCCGGCCAGCGCCGCCGCCCCCGCCATCAGCGAGGCCGCGACCCCCGGCACCCCCAGCCGCGGCAGCACCGCCGCCGGCGACGCCTCGTAGAGCCGGACGAAGCTGTCGCCGCCGCGCAGCAGGAACGGCAGGGTCCGGGTGAAGAAGCCCGCCGGGTCCGGCAGCGCGAGCGCGGTCGCCGCGGAGAGGACCACCGGCACCCCCACGGCCGCGCCGAGCGCCCGCCACTGCCGCGCGAAGACGAAGAGCAGCAGGACGGGGACCAGGAGCGGCTTCACCGCCACCGCGCAGCCGAGCACCACCCCGGCCCGCACCCACCGCCCCCGGCTCGCGCACAGCAGCGCCGGCGGCAGCGCCACCGCCGACGCCACCGTCCAGTTCCCCAGCTCCACCAGGTGCGCGAAGGGCGCGAAGCCGAGGGCCAGGCCGAGGAGCCCGAGCACCGCGAAGCGGCTGCGCCAGGGCACGCCGTGCACCCGCAGCGCACCGGCCCACCCGGCCGCGAGCGCCGCGGTCACCCCGAACGGCACGAGCACCCGCACCAGGTCCCGCGGCAGCACGGCCTGCGGCACCGCCGCGAGCACGGCCCCCGGCAGATACAGGAAGTGCCGGTCGCGGTACGGGGAGCGCCCGTCGAGCCACGCCTCCGCGGCCCGCACGACGATCCCGTTGTCCATGCCGCCGTCCGGCACCCGGTACGCCACACGCAGCGCGAGCGCGCCGAGCACCGCCCCGAGCACCGCCCACGCCTGCCATCCGACGGGCCGAAGCCACCAGTCCGCGCCACCGGAAACATCACTTTTGCCCGTGTTCATGCGGCTCAGGCTAGGCCGAGAACCCCCGCCGACCCCGGCTCAACATCCCCGCCCCCCGTCTAAGATGCCGCGCATGAGCTTTGGGCAAGGGGGACCTCAGTGGGGTCCGGGGGGCTCGGGCACCCCGGACTGGGCGGCACTGGCCGAAGCCTCCGAGAAGCGCGCCCGCCGCCGCAAATGGCTGCTGATCGGCGGCGGCGCCCTCGCCACCGCCGGCATCGCCGCGGCCGTGGCCCTCGCGGTCGTCTCCGCCAACGGCGACGACGCCTCCGCATCGGACAAGCCCGCCGGCGAGCTGCCCTCGTCCCCGGAGATCCCCGGCGCCTCCACGGCCCCCGCGCCGTCCTTCGAGGCGACCACTCCCCCGCCCCCGCCGGACCCGAAGGACTACATCTCCAGCAAGAAGAAGGACAAGGCCCCGCTCGCCGCGGCCACCTTCTTCCCGGGCACGAAGCTCACCTCCGGCGACCACGTGTACAAGAAGGGCGAGACCGACGACACCAAGCGCTGCGCCTCGGTCGCGCAGCCCGTCCTCGGCCGCGTCCTCACCGCGAACGACTGCACCAAGCTGATGCGCGCCACCTACGCCCGCGACGGCATCGCGGTCACCGTCGGCGTCGCCGTCTTCGACACCGAGGCCCAGGCCGCCAGGGCCAAGCGGCAGGCCGACGAGGGCCTGGTCACGTCCCTGCCCGGCGACGGCGTCGGCACCTTCTGCCGCACCGCCGTCTGCCGCGGCACGTACAACGCGTACGGACGGTACGCGTACTTCACCACCACCGGCTTCCTCAACGGCAAGGACGTCACGACGAAGGACCGCGAGGCCTACGCCGTCGGCGACGACCTGGCCCGTTTCGCCTTCCACCAGATCGACCGCCGCGGCCGGGCCCAGGCGTCCGCCGCGGCGAACAACCCGGAGTAGGACGAACGTTCTACTCAGAGCTCAGCAACATCCCGCCGACGGCAGCGTCCGCTTGTTCCGCGCCTCCGCGCTGCGCGCCGCGAGCAGCTCGTCGGCCGGGTAGCCGACCTCCTCCAGGGTGAGCCCGTGCGGCCGCACCACGTGCACCGCCGAGTCCCGTACGCCCGCCGCGAGCACCTTGCCCGGCCAGTCCGGCGGCCGGTGCCCGTCGCCCACGAACAGCATGGCCCCCACCAGCGAGCGCACCATGTTGTGGCAGAAGGCGTCCGCCCGCACGGTGGCCTCGAGGATCCCGTCCGGCCGCCGCTCCCACCGCAGCTCCTGGAGCGTACGGATGGTGGTCGCGCCCTCGCGCCGCTTGCAGTAGGCGGCGAAGTCGTGCTCGCCGATGAGCGCCTGGGCCGCCTCGTTCATGGCGTCCAGGTCGAGCGTCCAGTCGTGCCACAGCACGTGGCCGCGCAGCAGCGGGTCGACGCCCCCCGGGTCGTCGGTGACGCGGTACGCGTACCGCCGCCAGATCGCCGAGAACCGCGCGTTGAACCCGGCGGGCGCCTCGGCCACCTTCCAGATCCGCACGTCGTGCGGCAGCCGCCCGGCCAGCCGCCGCAGCAGCTTCTCCCGGTGCTCGGCCCACACGGCCTCGGGCAGGTCGACGTGGGCGACCTGCCCCCGCGCGTGCACCCCGGAGTCCGTACGGCCCGCCACCGTCAGCTCGTACGTCTCCCGCGACCGCGTCACCGTGCGCAGCGCGTCCTCGATCTCCCCCTGGACGGTCCGCTGGCCCTCGCGCTGCCGCGCCCACCCGGAGAAGTCCCGGCCGTCGTACGACAGGTCCAACCGCACCCGGACGTGCCCGGGCTCCACTTCCTCACTCACACCGCAATCCTCTCAGGCACGCGAAAGCGGGCCCGCCCCGCAGGGTCGGGCCCGCTGCGCCCTCAAGGGGCGCGGGGAACTGCGCGACCGGCCACGACGCGGCCGCAGCCGATGATGCGCAGTCCCCGGCGGAACGCTTACGCGTCCTTCGACTCCTCGGCAGCCTCTTCGCCCTTGGTCGTGTCGACCTTGGGCTCGGAAACCTCGGCGTCCTTGGCGGCGCGCTTCGTGGCCGCCTCGGCCTCACCGGTGGCCTGCTGGGCCACGGTCAGGGCCTCCACCAGCTCGATGACGGCCATGGGCGCGTTGTCGCCCCGGCGGTTACCGATCTTGGTGATACGGGTGTAGCCACCCGGGCGGTTCTCGTAGCGCGGGCCGATCTCGGTGAAGAGCGTGTGGACGACGCTCTTGTCCGTGATGACCTGGAGCACCTGACGGCGGTTGTGAAGGTCGCCCTTCTTCGCCTTGGTGACCAGACGCTCGGCGAACGGGCGCAGGCGGCGGGCCTTCGCCTCGGTCGTCGTGATGCGGCCGTGCTCGAAGAGATCCTTGGCGAGGTTCGCCAGCATCAGCTTCTCGTGCGCGGCGCTGCCGCCCAGACGGGCACCCTTGGTGGGCTTCGGCATGGTGTTTCTCCTAGATGTCTGCCCCGGCCGTATCAGGTACCGGGGTCAGTGGACCGCGCCCCGTCAGGGGCGCGGGGAACTGCGCGATCAACCACGACGATCGCGCAGCCCAGAACGGACCGTCGGCCCGAGCTCTCAGTACTGCTCGGTCTCGACGAACCCGGCGTCCGCGTCGTCATCCGCACCGAAGGCGTCGGCCGCGGCGGTCGGGTCGAATCCGGGCGGGCTGTCCTTGAGGGCCAGGCCCATCCCGTTGAGCTTCATCTTGACCTCGTCGATGGACTTCGCGCCGAAGTTGCGGATGTCCAGGAGGTCGGCCTCGGAGCGGGCGACGAGCTCACCCACGGAGTGGATGCCCTCACGCTTGAGGCAGTTGTACGACCGAACGGTGAGCTCCAGCTCCTCGATCGGCAGCGCCAGGTCGGCGGCCAGGGCGGCGTCCGTCGGGGACGGGCCCATGTCGATGCCCTCGGCGTCGATGTTGAGCTCGCGGGCCAGACCGAACAGCTCGACCAGGGTCTTGCCGGCGGACGCCATGGCGTCGCGCGGGCGCATGGCCTGCTTGGTCTCGACGTCGACGATCAGCTTGTCGAAGTCGGTGCGCTGCTCGACACGCGTGGCCTCGACCTTGTACGTGACCTTCAGCACCGGCGAGTAGATGGAGTCGACCGGGATACGGCCGATCTCCTGGCCCACCTGCTTGTTCTGCACGGCGGAGACGTAGCCGCGACCGCGCTCGACGGTCAGCTCCATCTCCAGCTTGCCCTTGCCGTTGAGCGTGGCGAGGACCAGGTCGGGGTTGTGCACCTCGACACCGGCCGGCGGGGCGATGTCCGCGGCGGTGACCAGGCCGGGGCCCTGCTTGCGCAGGTACATCACGACCGGCTCGTCGTGCTCCGAGGAGACGACGAGCTGCTTGATGTTGAGGATGAGGTCGGTGACGTCCTCCTTGACGCCCGGCACGGTGGTGAACTCGTGCAGGACACCGTCGATGCGGATGGACGTGACCGCCGCACCCGGGATCGAGGAGAGGAGCGTACGACGCAGGGAGTTGCCGAGGGTGTAGCCGAAGCCCGGCTCCAGCGGCTCGATGACGAACCGGGAGCGGAACTCGTCGACGACCTCTTCGGTCAACGAGGGACGCTGAGCAATCAGCATGGTGCGTTCCTTCAGTCATGGGCGCCCGCTATTTGACGCCCTGCTGCAATGACAAGGGTACGGGCGGTACGGCCCCCGAAGGGTACGTACCGCCCGAATCCTCAAGACAACCGCGCCGGCGGCACCGCGTCAGACGCGGCGGCGCTTCGGCGGACGGCAGCCGTGCTGCGACATGCGGGGGGCGACCCCCGCACCCCCAGCCGGGCGCCGACCCGGCCGGAGCGTGCGTCAGACGCGGCGGCGCTTCGGCGGACGGCAGCCGTTGTGCGGGGTCGGCGTGACGTCCTGGATGGAGCCGACCTCCAGGCCCGTGGCCTGGAGCGAACGGATCGCGGTCTCGCGGCCGGAGCCCGGACCCTTCACGAAGACGTCGACCTTGCGCATGCCGTGCTCCTGCGCGCGGCGCGCGGCCGACTCGGCGGCCATCTGCGCGGCGAACGGGGTCGACTTGCGCGAGCCCTTGAAGCCGACGTGGCCGGCGGAGGCCCAGGAGATCACGTTGCCGGTCGGGTCCGTGATGGACACGATCGTGTTGTTGAACGTGCTCTTGATGTGCGCGTGGCCGTGAGCGACGTTCTTCTTTTCCTTGCGGCGCACCTTCTTGGCAGCGCCCTGACGACCCTTGGGGGGCATCTTTAACTCCTACGGGAGGTGGTCGGTCCTGCAGCAGCGACGGCTGTCGACAGACCGCTGAGCGAGGACTACTTCTTGCCCGGCTTCTTCTTACCGGCGATTGCGCGACGCGGGCCCTTGCGGGTGCGAGCGTTGGTGCTGGTGCGCTGACCGCGGACGGGCAGGCCACGACGGTGGCGCAGACCCTGGTACGTGCCGATCTCGACCTTGCGGCGGATGTCGGCCTGGATCTCGCGACGGAGGTCACCCTCGGTCTTGATGTTCTGGTCCACGTACTCGCGGATCTTGACGAGGTCGTCCTCGGTCAGGTCGCGAACGCGGGTGTTGCGGTCGACACCAGTGGCGTCCAGCGTCTGCTGGGACAGCGTCCGGCCGATGCCGAACACATAGGTGAGGGCGACCTCGATGCGCTTGTCGCGCGGGAGGTCAACACCTTCAACGCGTGCCATTCATGGCTCCTGTGATTCTTCGGAGGTCTTCAGCAGCACCACTCCCAGCCGCCGTCCCCTTGTGCTGGACAAGGGTTGGCACGGACTGGGTCCCCGGCCTCCGACCGGGGGTGTCGCCCTCCATTACCTGATGGACCTGAAGAGGGACGGGTCCTGCATATGTGCTGTTACGTGCGTCGCGCGAAATCTGCGAGTGCGATACGTGCGTCAGCCCTGGCGCTGCTTGTGGCGCGGGTTGTCGCAAATGATCATGACCCGGCCGTGACGGCGGATCACCCTGCACTTGTCGCAGATCTTCTTGACGCTCGGCTTGACCTTCATGGGTGTGAGGTTCTCCGGGTCAGTGCCACCACCCCGCGGAAACGGGATGCGGGCAAGATCTACTTGTACCGGTAGACGATCCGGCCACGCGTCAGGTCGTACGGAGACAGCTCCACCACGACCCGGTCGTCAGGGAGGATGCGGATGTAGTGCATACGCATCTTGCCGCTGATGTGTGCCAGGACCTGGTGGCCGTTCTGGAGCTCGACCTTGAACATAGCGTTCGGAAGAGACTCGACGACAGTGCCCTCGATCTCGATGGCACCTTGCTTCTTGGCCACGCTTCGCCCTTCGAATCGACTACCTTGATCGACTCTGTACGGAGACGCAGACATGCGAATGCACGAGAGCCGACGCGTCAGTCTACGTCAGTGCACCCGGAAAGACGAATCGAGAGAGACTGCCCGCCCGGAAAGATCCTTAAGCCGGATTCCGGACCGGACCCCGGTCCCGCCCGGGGGCCCGCCCCGGGACCGCCCCCGCCGGGTCCTAGCCCAGCGGGTCCGGCGCCGCCACGACCCCGTACTCGGCCAGCTTCGCCTTGCCGCCGTCGGGCGCGGTGAGCACCAGCGGCCCCTGCTCGGTCAGCGCGACGGAGTGCTCCCAGTGCGACGACCAGGTCCCGTCGGTCGTGATGACGGTCCAGTCGTCCGACAGGACCTCCGTCTTCGGGGTGCCGAGGGACACCATCGGCTCGATGGCCAGGCAGAAGCCGGGCACCAGCTTCGGCCCGCGGCCCCGCCGCCGCTCGACGTAGTTCAGCAGGTGCGGGTCCATATGCATCTCGGTGCCGATGCCGTGCCCGCCGTAGTCCTCGATGATCCCGTACTTGCCGCTCGCGGGCCGCGGCTGGCGGCGGATGTACGTCTCGATGGCGCGGGAGATGTCGACGAGGCGGTTGCCCTGCTTCATGGCCGCGATGCCGGCCCACATCGACTCCTCGGTGACGCGGGAGAGCTCGACCAGCTCCGGGGCGTGACCGCTGCCCACGAACGCCGTGAACGCCGCGTCCCCGTGCCAGCCGTCGACGATCGCGCCGGCGTCGATGGAGATGATGTCCCCGTCCTCCAGGACGACGTCGTCGCTCGGGATGCCGTGCACGACGACCTCGTTCTTCGAGGTGCAGATGGTGGCGGGGAAGCCGCCGTACCCGAGGAAGTTCGACTTGGCGCCGTGCTCGGCGAGGACCTTGCGGGCCACGTCGTCCAGGTCCTTCGTGGTCGCGCCCGGCACGGCCGCCTCGCGGGTGGCCCGGTGGATGGCGGCGACGACAAGTCCCGCCGCTCGCATCGTGGCGATCTGCTCGGGAGTCTTGATCTGCACCATGTCCGGGCCTGAGCCTTTCTGAACCTACGAGTACGACGTGCGGGGCACCCTCAACGATACGGCCGCACCGGAGCCCCGCGCCCCGCCCACGGCTGGGCCGCGGCACCCCGTGCGGGGTACCGCGGCCCGGTCACGCAGGTGTCAGGCGTTCTCGCCCGCGAGGGCGGTCATCGCGCGCTTGGTGACCTCGTCCACCTTGCCGAGGGCGGAGATCGTGACCACCAGGCCCTGGGCCTTGTAGTGGTCGATGATCGGCTCGGTCTCGCGGTGGTAGACGTCCAGCCGCTTGCGGACGGTCTCTTCCTTGTCGTCCTCGCGCTGGTACAGGTCGCCGCCGCAGACGTCGCAGACGCCTTCCTGCCGCGGCGCGCTGTACGTCACGTGGAAGACGTGGGCGGAGTCGTTGCGGCAGATGCGGCGGCCCGCGATGCGCTTGACCACCTCGTCCTCGGGGACCTCCAGGTCGAGGACCGCGTCCAGCTTCTGGCCGTCCGCCTTCAGCGCCTCGTCGAGGGACTCCGCCTGCGACACGTTGCGCGGGAAGCCGTCGAGCAGGAAGCCGTTCTCCGCGTCGGGCTGCGCCATGCGGGCCTTGGCCATGCCGATGGTCACCTCGTCCGGGACGAGGTTTCCGGCGTCCATGTAGGACTTCGCCAGCTTGCCGAGCTCCGTCTGCTGACTGATGTTGGCCCGGAAGAGGTCGCCCGTGGAGATGTGCGGGATCGACAGGTTCTTGGCAAGGAAAGCAGCCTGCGTTCCCTTGCCGGCACCGGGCGGTCCGACGAGGACGATTCGCATCAGCGGAGGAACCCTTCGTAGTTGCGCTGCTGGAGCTGGCTCTCGATCTGCTTCACGGTCTCCAGGCCCACACCCACGATGATGAGGATGCTCGTCCCACCGAAGGGGAAGTTCTGGTTCGCGTTGAAGCCCACCAACGCCATCGTCGGCACAAGAGCGATCAGACCCAGATACAGCGAGCCCGGCCAAGTGATCCGGTTGAGTACGTAGCTCAGGTACTCAGCGGTCGGTCGGCCAGCCCGGATGCCCGGGATGAAGCCACCATACTTCTTCATGTTGTCCGCGACTTCCTCCGGGTTGAAGGAGATCGCCACGTAGAAGAAGGCGAAGAAGACGATCAGGACGAAGTAGGTGACGATGTAAATCGGGTGGTCACCCTTGGTCAGGTTCTGCTCGATCCACGTCTTCCATCCCGCGTTGCCACCGGCGAACTGGGCGACCAGGGCCGGGATGTAGAGCAGCGACGAGGCGAAGATCACAGGGATGATGCCCGCCTGGTTGACCTTCAGCGGGATGTACGTCGACGTCCCCCCGTAGGACCGGCGGCCGATCATGCGCTTCGCGTACTGCACCGGGATGCGGCGCTGCGCCTGCTCGACGAAGACGACCAGGCCGACCATGAACAGGCCGACGAGGATGACGGTGCCGAACTCGATCCAGCCGCCCGCCAGGTCGCCCTGCTTCTTGATGCCCCACAGGGCGGCGGGGAAGGTCGCGGCGATCGAGATGAACATCAGGATCGACATGCCGTTGCCGATGCCGCGGTCGGTGATGAGCTCACCGAGCCACATGACCGTGGCCGTACCGGCGGTCATGGTGATGACCATCGTGGTGGTGACGAAGATCGACTGGTCCGGCACGATCTCCGAGGCCACCGGGCAGCCCTGGAACAGGGTGCCGGTGCGGGCCGTGGCCACCAGGCCGGTGCCCTGCAGGATGGCGAGCGCGATGGTCAGGTAGCGCGTGTACTGCGTGATCTTCGCCGTGCCCGCCTGGCCCTCCTTCTTGAGGGCCTCCAGACGCGGGATCACCACGGTCAGCAGCTGCAGGATGATGCTCGCCGTGATGTACGGCATGATGCCGAGCGCGAAGATCGTGATCTGGAGGAGCGCGCCACCGCTGAACATGTTGACGAGACCGAACAGGCCCTGGTTGGCGTTGGCCGCGTCGATGCACGTCTGGACGTTCTTGTAGTCGATGCCCGGGATCGGGACGTGCGTCCCGAGCCGGTAGATCACGATGATGCCGAGCGTGAAGAGCAGCTTCTTGCGCAGGTCGGGCGTCTTGAACGCCCGGGCGAACGCGGTGAGCACGGTGCCTCCTGCGACCCCCGCGCTACTGCGTCAGAGGTGACGGTGGTGTGTCCGACGGATAACTACGTAAAACCGCCCGGCCGGTCGCGAGACAGACCGCGCGGAAAGTAACAGTGCACGCCACCTTACCGGCGACCGTGCCCCCCTTGGAACGACCAACCGGGGATGCCCCATTTGTGGGGCATCCCCGGTCGGGATCGCTCAAGTCATCGAGACGCCTGAGTGACTCAGACGAGCTCGGTGACGGTACCGCCGGCGGCGGTGATCTTCTCCTTGGCGGAGCCGGAGACGGCGTCGACCGTCACCTGCAGCGCCACGGAGATCTCGCCCTGGCCGAGGACCTTGACAAGGCTGTTCTTGCGAACGGCGCCCTTGGCGACCAGGTCGGCCACCGTGACCTCGCCACCCTCGGGGTAGAGGGAGGCGAGCTTGTCCAGGTTGACGACCTGGTACTCGGTCTTGAACGGGTTCTTGAAGCCCTTCAGCTTCGGAAGACGCATGTGGAGGGGCATCTGGCCACCCTCGAAGCGCTCCGGAACCTGGTAACGAGCCTTCGTACCCTTGGTACCACGACCGGCCGTCTTACCCTTCGACGCCTCACCACGACCCACACGGGTCTTGGCGGTCTTGGCGCCCGGGGCGGGACGGAGGTTGTGGATCTTGAGCGGGTTCTGCTCCGCCATGATCAGTCGACCTCCTCGACCGTCACGAGGTGGCGGACGGTCTGCACCATGCCGCGGAACTCGGGGCGGTCCTCCTTGACGACCTGCGTGTTGATGCCCTTGAGACCAAGGGAGCGCAGGGTGTCACGGTGGTTCTGCTTGCTGCCGATGTACGACTTCACCTGCGTGATCTTGAGCTGAGCCATTACGCA
The DNA here is from genome assembly GCF_030010595.1 of Streptomyces sp. CC224B. Taxonomy (NCBI): domain Bacteria; kingdom Bacillati; phylum Actinomycetota; class Actinomycetes; order Kitasatosporales; family Streptomycetaceae; genus Streptomyces; species Streptomyces sp. CC224B. The sequence goes on from NZ_JASCXL010000079.1 coordinate 24,598, forward strand.
CCAGCCCCGGCACGCGCACGCAGCAGAGCCGCGGGGGCGACGTCCTCGAGCGGCAGACCGCGGCGGGCCGCGATCTCCTCGGGACGCTGCAGGCCCTTGAGGGCCGCCACGGTCGCGTGCACGATGTTGATCGCGTTGTCGGAGCCCAGGGACTTCGACAGGATGTCGTGAACACCGGCGCACTCGAGCACGGCACGCACGGGACCACCGGCGATAACACCGGTACCCGGCGACGCCGGCTTGAGCAGGACGATGCCCGCGGCCTTCTCACCCTGAACCGGGTGAGGGATGGTGCCGGCGATACGGGGGACCTTGAAGAAGTGCTTCTTGGCCTCCTCAACACCCTTGGCGATGGCGGCCGGCACCTCCTTGGCCTTGCCGTAACCGACACCCACGGTGCCGTCACCGTCGCCCACCACGACCAGCGCGGTGAAGCTGAAGCGACGACCACCCTTCACAACCTTGGCGACGCGGTTGATCGCGACAACGCGCTCAACGTACGCGGTCTTCTCGGCGGCAGCTGCGCCGCCGTCACGGCCCTTCCGGTCCCGCCGCTCGCCGCCACCGGCACCGCCACCGCGGCGCTGGGGTCCAGCCATTGGATTTACCTCTCTCTTTTCCGCTAGCTACGCAGCGAGCTCAGAACTTGAGCCCGGCCTCGCGGGCGGCGTCGGCGAGGGCCGCGATGCGACCCGCGTACCGGTTACCACCACGGTCGAACACGACAGCCTCGACGCCGGCGGCCTTGGCACGCTCGGCGACCAGGGCGCCGACCTTGCCGGCCTGCGCGGACTTGTCGTCCGAGCCACCACGGATGGACGCGTCCAGGGTCGACGCCGACGCCAGGGTGTGACCCTTGATGTCGTCGATGACCTGAGCCACGATGTGGCGGTTCGAGCGCGTCACGACCAGACGGGGACGCTCAGCCGTACCCGAGACCTTCTTGCGGACCCGGATGTGGCGGCGCTTGATCGCGGCACGCTTGTAGGCGTCGCCCTTAGCGATCTTCGTACCGTATGCCATGGCTTACTTACCCGCCTTTCCGACCTTGCGGCGGATGACTTCGCCCTCGTACTTGACGCCCTTGGCCTTGTACGGGTCGGGCTTGCGCAGCTTGCGGATGTTGGCCGCAACCTCGCCGACCTTCTGCTTGTCGATGCCCTCGACCGAGAACTTGGTCGGCGACTCGACCTTGAACGAGATGCCCTCGGGCGCCTCGACCAGGATCGGGTGGCTGTAGCCGAGCGAGAACTCCAGGTTGGAGCCCTTCGCGACGACGCGGTAACCGACACCGCTGATCTCGAGCTTCTTGACGTAACCCTGGGTCACACCGGTGATCATGTTCGCCACCAGCGTGCGGGACAGGCCGTGCAGGGCCTTGTTCTGACGCTCGTCGTTCGGGCGGGTGACGTTCAGGACGCCGTCCTCACCCTTAGCGATCTCGATCGGCGACACGACGGTGTGGCTCAGGGCGCCCTTGGGGCCCTTCACCTGGACCGTCCGGCCGTCGATGGTGACGTCCACGCCGGCGGGAACCGTGATGGGGAGCTTGCCAATACGCGACATAGCTGTTTCCTCCGTTCCCTTCCGCTACCAGACGTAGGCGAGGACTTCCCCACCCACGCCCTTCTTCTGCGCCTGCTGGCCGGTGAGCAGACCGTGGGACGTGGAGATGATGGCCACGCCCAGGCCGCCGAGCACCTTCGGCAGGTTGGTGGACTTCGCGTATACACGCAGACCAGGCTTCGAGATCCGCTTGATGCCCGCGATGGAGCGCTCACGGTTCGGCCCGAACTTGAGCTCGAGGACGAGGTTCTTGCCGACCTCGGCGTCCTCGACCTTCCAGCCGGTGATGAAACCCTCCTGCTGGAGGATTTCCGCGATGTGCGACTTGATCTTGGAGTGCGGCATCGACACCGAGTCGTGGTACGCCGAGTTCGCGTTCCGCAGACGCGTAAGCATGTCTGCGATCGGATCAGTCATGGTCATGGATTGGCCTTCGGCCTCTCTCGCCGGGGTTTCCTGTATGCGCCATCCCTCTCCCCACACATGGGCGGGACGGGTGCGGCACGGGGACCTACGGCGTAGTAAGTCGTACGAGGGCGGCGGGCGCCCAACCACACAAGCCTACGGCATGCGCGGCCGGGCCCCACCGACCTCACTGCTTACCGAGAGCTTCGGGTAACCCCTGTTGTCCTAGGGACAGAAGGGAATTACCAGGAGCTCTTGGTCACGCCCGGCAGCTCGCCACGGTGAGCCATCTCACGAAGGCACACGCGGCACAGGCCGAACTTGCGGTAGACGGAGTGCGGACGGCCGCAGCGCTGGCAGCGGGTGTACGCGCGCACACCGAACTTGGGCTTGCGAGCAGCCTTAGCGATCAGAGCCTTCTTCGCCATCTCGCTCACGCCTCCTTGAACGGGAAGCCGAGGTGACGAAGGAGCGCGCGGCCCTCAGCGTCATTGGTCGCCGTGGTGACCACGGTGATGTCCATACCCCGGACACGGTCGATCTTGTCCTGGTCGATCTCGTGGAACATGACCTGCTCCGTGAGACCGAAGGTGTAGTTGCCACGGCCGTCGAACTGCTTGGGGGACAGACCACGGAAGTCGCGGATGCGCGGCAGCGCGAGCGACAGGGTGCGGTCCAGGAACTCCCACATGCGGTCGCCACGGAGCGTGACGTGGGCACCGATCGGCTGTCCCTCACGCAGCTTGAACTGCGCAATGGACTTGCGGGCCTTGGTGACGGCCGGCTTCTGACCGGTGATCGTGGTCAGGTCACGGACGGCACCGTCCATGAGCTTGGAGTCACGGGCGGCGTCGCCGACACCCATGTTCACCACGATCTTGACGAGACCGGGGATCTGCATGACGTTCTCGTACTTGAACTCGTCCTGCAGCTTCGACTTGATCTCGTCGCGGTACTTCTGCTTGAGACGCGGAGTGGTGGTGGTAGCCATCAGATGTCCTCACCCGTCCGCTTGGCAACGCGGATCTTGTTGCCCTCGTCGTCAAAGCGGTAGCCGACGCGGGTAACGACCTTCGTGCCGTCCTTCTCCACGACGAGCTGAACGTTGCTCACGTGGATCGGGGCCTCGGTCGTCACGATGCCGCCGGCCTGCGAGCCGGACGCCGTCGGACCGGCCTTGGTGTGCTTCTTGACCCGGTTGACACCCTCGACGAGGACGCGCTCCTGGCGCGGGTAAGCGGCAATGACCTTGCCCTGCTTGCCCTTGTCCTTGCCGGTGATGACCTGGACCAGGTCACCCTTCTTGATCTTCATGCTTACAGCACCTCCGGCGCGAGCGAGATGATCTTCATGAACTTCTTCTCGCGCAGCTCACGGCCCACCGGGCCGAAGATACGGGTGCCGCGAGGGTCGCCGTCGTTCTTCAGAATGACGGCGGCGTTCTCGTCGAAGCGGATGTACGAGCCGTCCGGACGGCGGCGCTCCTTGACGGTGCGAACGATGACCGCCTTGACGACGTCACCCTTCTTCACGTTGCCACCGGGGATCGCATCCTTGACGGTGGCGACGATGACGTCACCGATGCCCGCGTAGCGGCGACCCGAGCCACCGAGAACACGGATGGTGAGGATCTCCTTCGCACCCGTGTTGTCGGCGACACGAAGTCGCGACTCCTGCTGGATCACGTCTATCTCCTGTGTGTCTGCCGGTTCCCCGGGGGCCGATGAACGGCCCCCGGAGCCTGGCGGAACTGAACCTGAAGGAAACCCTTCAGGTGATTACTTGGCCTTCTCGAGGATCTCGACGACGCGCCAGCGCTTGGTCGCGGACAGCGGCCGGGTCTCCATCAGGAGGACGCGGTCGCCGACACCCGCGGCGTTCTGCTCGTCGTGCGCCTTGAGCTTGTTCGTACGGCGGATGACCTTGCCGTACAGCGCGTGCTTGACGCGGTCCTCGACGGCGACGACGACGGTCTTGTCCATCTTGTCGCTGACGACCAGACCCTCGCGGGTCTTGCGGAAACCGCGCGCCTCGGTGTTGTTCTCAGTCACGTTGCTCTCGCTCATCAGGCGCTCTCCACCGTCTCGATGCCCAGCTCGCGCTCACGCATCAGGGTGTAGATCCGGGCGATGTCCTTACGGACCGCCTTCAGACGGCCGTGGTTCTCGAGCTGGCCCGTCGCCGCCTGGAAGCGGAGGTTGAACAGCTCTTCCTTGGCCTCGCGGAGCTTGTTGAGGAGCTCCTCGTTGCCCAGCTCGCGCAGCTCGGACGCCTTGGTACCGGCCGACATCACGCTTCACCTGCCTCGCGCTTGACGATCCGGCACTTCATCGGCAGCTTGTGGGCCGCACGGGTCAGCGCCTCACGGGCGATCTTCTCGTTGGGGTACGACAGCTCGAACATGACGCGTCCGGGCTTGACGTTGGCGACCCACCACTCCGGGGAACCCTTACCGGAACCCATGCGGGTCTCGGCCGGCTTCTTCGTGAGCGGACGGTCCGGGTAGATGTTGATCCAGACCTTGCCGCCACGCTTGATGTGGCGGGTCATCGCGATACGCGCGGCCTCGATCTGACGGTTGGTGACGTACGCCGGGCCCATGGCCTGGATGCCGTACTCACCGAACGCAACCTGCGTGCCACCCTTGCTCATGCCCGAGCGCTTGGGGTGGTGCTGCTTGCGGTGCTTGACCCTACGGGGGATCAGCATGTCGGTCAGGCCTCCGTTCCGGTGCTCTCAGCCGGAGCGGCAGCGGCGGCGGGAGCCTCGGCCTTGGGGGCCTCGGCGGCCGGAGCCGACTGCTGCTGCGGCTTGCGACCGCGACCGCCACGCTCGCCACCGCGGCCACCACGGGCCGGGCGGTCGTTGCCACCACGGGCCGGGCGGTTGCCGGCACGGGCAGCGGCGTTCTCGGCGCGGACCTCGGCGATGTTCTTGACGTCGCCCTTGTAGATCCAGACCTTCACGCCGATGCGGCCGAAGGTCGTCTTGGCCTCGAAGAAGCCGTAGTCCACGTTGGCGCGGAGCGTGTGCAGGGGCACACGGCCCTCGCGGTAGAACTCCGAACGGGACATCTCGGCACCGCCGAGACGACCGCCACACTGGATCTTGATGCCCTTGGCGCCCGCCTTCATGGCCGACTGCATGCTCTTACGCATGGCGCGGCGGAAGGAGACGCGGGAGGACAGCTGCTCGGCAACGGCCTGGGCCACGAGCTGGGCATCGGTCTCGGGGTTCTTGACCTCGAGGATGTTCAGCTGGACCTGCTTGCCCGTGAGCTTCTCGAGGTCACCGCGGATGCGGTCGGCCTCGGCGCCACGGCGGCCGATGACGATGCCGGGACGAGCGGTGTGGATGTCCACCCGCACGCGGTCACGGGTGCGCTCGATCTCCACCTTGGAGATGCCGGCGCGCTCCATGCCGGACGTCATCATCCGACGGATGGCGACGTCTTCCTTGACGTAGTCCTTGTACAGCTTGTCGGCGTACCAACGCGACTTGAAGTCGGTCGTGACACCGAGCCGGAACCCGTGCGGGTTTACCTTCTGGCCCATTACCGGGTTCCTTCCTTGCTGCTGACGACCACGGTGATGTGGCTGGTCCGCTTACGGATCCGGTAGGCACGGCCCTGGGCACGCGGGCGGAACCGCTTCAGGGTCGGGCCCTCGTCCACGTACGCCTCGCTGATGTACAGCGACGAGGCGTCCGTGTGGTCGTAGTTGTGCGCGGCGTTGGCGATGGCGCTGTCCAGCACCTTGCCGACCGGCACGCTGGCGGCCTGCGGGGCGAAACGCAGGACCGCCTGAGCCTCCGTGGCGTCCATGCCACGGATGAGGTCCACCACGCGGCGGGCCTTCATGGGCGTGACGCGGATGTACCGCGCCTGGGCCCTGGCTTCCATGGTTGTCCCTTCGGTGTTAGTCATAGTCGTTCCACCCCGCTTAGCGGCGCTTCGACTTCCGGTCGTCCTTGACGTGGCCGCGGAAGGTGCGAGTCGGCGAGAACTCGCCGAGCTTGTGGCCGACCATCGACTCGGTGACGAACACCGGGATGTGGGTCTTGCCGTTGTGCACCGCGATCGTGTGGCCCAGCATGGCCGGGACGATCATCGAGCGACGGGACCAGGTCTTGATGACGTTCTTGGTGCCGGCTTCGTTCTGGGCGTCCACCTTCTTGATCAGGTGGTCGTCGACGAAGGGCCCCTTCTTCAGGCTACGAGGCATCTCAACCCGTCCTTAGCGCTTCTTGTTCGTCTTGCGGCGGCGGACGATGTACTTGTTCGACGCCTTCTTGGGCGAACGAGTACGGCCTTCCTTCTTGCCCCAGGGCGAGACCGGGTGGCGACCACCGGAGGTCTTGCCCTCACCACCACCGTGCGGGTGGTCAACCGGGTTCATCACGACACCGCGAACGGTGGGACGGACGCCCAGCCAGCGCTTGCGGCCGGCCTTGCCCCAGTTGATGTTCGACTGCTCGGCGTTGCCGACCTCACCGATGGTGGCGCGGCAGCGGACGTCGACCAGGCGGATCTCACCCGACGGCATACGCAGGTGGGCCATCGAGCCCTCCTTCGCCAGGAGCTGCACCGAGGCACCCGCGGAGCGGGCGAACTTGGCGCCGCCGCCCGGACGGAGCTCGATCGCGTGGATCGTGGTACCGACCGGGATGTTGCGCAGGGCCAGGTTGTTGCCGGGCTTGATGTCGGCGCCCGGGCCGTTCTCCACCCGGTCACCCTGCGTCAGGCCACGCGGAGCGATGATGTAGCGCTTCTCGCCGTCTGCGTAGTGCAGCAGGGCGATGCGCGCGGTGCGGTTCGGGTCGTACTCGATGTGCGCGACCTTCGCCGGCACGCCGTCCTTGTCGTGACGACGGAAGTCGATGACACGGTAGGCGCGCTTGTGTCCGCCACCCTGGTGGCGAACGGTCACACGACCGGCGTTGTTACGGCCGCCCTTGCTGTGCAGCGGGCGGACCAGCGACTTCTCCGGCGTGGACCGCGTGACCTCGACGAAGTCGGCGACGGAGGAGCCACGGCGGCCCGGCGTCGTCGGCTTGTACTTGCGGATTCCCATTTCTCAGTCCTCGTCCGATATTCGGACCAGGGTCTCCGTTAGGAGGCCTGGCCGAAGATGTCGATACGGTCGCCCTCAGCGAGGGTCACGATCGCGCGCTTGGTGTTGGCGCGCTTGCCGAAGCCCGTGCGGGTGCGCTTGCGCTTGCCCTGCCGGTTGATCGTGTTGACCCCGGTGACCTTGACCGACCAGACCGTCTCGACGGCCTGCTTGATCTGGGTCTTGTTGGCCCGCGGGTCGACGAGGAACGTGTACTTGTTCTCGTCGAGCAGCGCGTAGCTCTTCTCGGAGACGACCGGCTTGACGAGGACGTCACGGGGGTCCGTGAAGCTCTTGCTCAGCGGCGTCTCGACGGTGTTCTTGCCCTCGGTGGCCTGGCGCTTCGCCTTGGCGACGCGCGCGGCCTTGGCGGCCTTGGCGGCCTTCGAGGCGATGCTCGGGTGACGCGTGGCCATCAGGCTTCGCTCCCTTCGGTGTCAGAGGCCTTGGGGCCAGACACGAAGGACTCGAAAGCGGCCTGGGTGAAGACCACGTCGTCCGAGACGAGAACGTCGTACGTGTTCAGCTGGCCCGGCTCCAGGATGTGGACCTGGGGCAGGTTGCGGGCGGACAGCACGGCCTTCTCGTTCTCGCGCTCGACGACCAGGAGCACGTTCTTGCGCTCGCTGATCTTGCCGAGGAGAGCCTTGACGGCCTTCGTGGAGATGTCGCCCTCGACCACGTCGGAGACGACGTGGATGCGGCTGTGGCGGGCCCGGTCGGTGAGGGCACCGCGCAGGGCGGCGGCCTTCATCTTCTTCGGGGTCCGCTGCGAGTAGTCACGCGGCACGGGACCGTGCACGACGCCACCACCGGCGAACTGCGGCGCGCGGGTCGAACCCTGGCGGGCGCGGCCGGTGCCCTTCTGGCGGTACGGCTTCTTGCCACCGCCACGGACCTCGCCGCGGGTCTTGGTCTTGTGCGTGCCCTGGCGGGCAGCGGCCAGCTGCGCGACGACGACCTGGTGGATCAGCGGAACGCTGACCTTGGCGTCGAAGATCTCCGCGGGGAGCTCGACGGTACCGGCCTTGTCGCCTGCCGGCGAAAGGATGTCAACAGTGCTCATCGGTTACCTCAGGCCCCCTTGGCCGCGGTGCGGACCAGGACGAGGCCGCCGTTCGGACCGGGAACCGCGCCCTTGATGAGCAGCAGACCCTTCTCCGCGTCAACGGCGTGGACGGTCAGGTTCTGGGTGGTGACCCGCTCGTTGCCCATGCGGCCCGCCATGCGGAGGCCCTTGAACACGCGGCCCGGGGTGGCGCAGCCACCGATGGAGCCGGGCGAGCGGTGCTTGCGCTGGGTGCCGTGGCTGGAGCCGAGGCCACCGAAGTTGTGGCGCTTCATGACACCGGCGAAGCCCTTGCCCTTGCTCTTGCCGGTCACGTCGACCTTGACGCCGGACTCGAAGGTCTCAGCGGTCAGCTCCTGGCCGAGGGTGTACTCGGAGGCGTCCGAGGTACGGATCTCGACGAGGTGGCGACGGGGGGTCACGTCGGCCTTGGCGAAGTGACCCTTGAGGGGCTTGTTCACCTTGCGCGGGTCGATCTCGCCGAAGGCGATCTGGACCGACTCGTAGCCGTCGCTGTCATTCGTACGGACCTGGGTAACGACGCAGGGTCCGGCCTTGACCACGGTCACGGGGACGACACGGTTGTTCTCGTCCCAGACCTGGGTCATGCCGAGCTTCTCGCCCAGGATGCCCTTGATCTGCTTGGTCATCTGTTCCGCGCCTCTCAGAGCTTGATCTCGATGTCGACGCCGGCCGGAAGGTCCAGGCGCATCAGCGAGTCAACGGTCTTGGGCGTCGGGTCGAGGATGTCGATCAGGCGCTTGTGCGTGCGCATCTCGAAGTGCTCGCGCGAGTCCTTGTACTTGTGCGGCGACTTGATGACGCAGTACACGTTCTTCTCAGTGGGCAGCGGCACCGGGCCCGCGACCGACGCACCAGTACGCGTCACCGTCTCGACGATCTTCTTCGCCGAGGAGTCGATGACCTCGTGGTCGTAGGCCTTGAGCCGGATGCGGATCTTCTGTCCCGCCATGGCTACTTTGTAGTCCTGTCTCTCGTAACGCTCTGGAACCCTGTGGCCGGATCTTCTGAGGCCCTCCGACCCACGCGGTCGGGCGTGTCGCAGTCCCGCTGACATGGATATCCCTTGGGATTTCCCTGCTAGGGGGCTGCGGCCGTTTGCGACCGCTGGTCCGGGGGAAGCCTGAGAAAGGCCGCCGGGCGCCTGGCTGAGGCACCCCGCTGACGCTTCCCGGAAGATTCCCGTACGTCCGCCCCAGCGCTGCCTGACGGCAGTTGGAGCGACGAGTACCGTGGGACTCGCTTCCAGTCCTCCCGGCGGGAGGCGCGCAGCATCGGCACTCAACCGAGCAACCCCGCTAGTCTGCCATACGGGGCATGCCGGACGCCAATCGAGCCCCTTGTCAAGCTGACCCGCGCCGCGCTTCGCACCCGGAAAGGCGCGCGAGAAGCCCCGCCCACCGGCTGGTGAGCGGGGCTTCTCAGGAGCTCGAGAAGAGCTGCCGGGTCTCCCCGACCGTCAGGTACTTACTTGACGATCTTGGTGACCTGGCCGGCGCCGACGGTCCGGCCACCCTCACGGATGGCGAACTTCAGGCCCTCCTCCATGGCGACGGGCTGGATGAGCTCCACCTTCATCTCGGTGTTGTCACCCGGCATGACCATCTCGGTGCCCTCGGGGAGGGTCACGACGCCGGTCACGTCCGTCGTACGGAAGTAGAACTGCGGGCGGTAGTTGTTGAAGAACGGGGTGTGGCGGCCACCCTCGTCCTTCGACAGGATGTACGCCTGCGCCTCGAACTCGGTGTGCGGGGTCACGGTGCCGGGCTTGATGATGACCTGGCCGCGCTCGACGTCCTCGCGCTTGATACCGCGGAGAAGCAGACCGACGTTCTCACCGGCCTGACCCTCGTCCAGCAGCTTACGGAACATCTCGATGCCCGTAACCGTGGTCTTGGTCTTCTCTTCCTTGATGCCGATGATCTCGACTTCCTCGTTCACCTTGAGGACACCGCGCTCGATACGGCCGGTGACGACCGTACCGCGACCGGTGATGGTGAAGACGTCCTCGATCGGCATGAGGAACGGCTTGTCGACGTCGCGCTCCGGCTGCGGGATCGACTCGTCGACGGCCTTCATCAGCTCGAGGACGGACTTGCCCCACTCGGCGTCGCCCTCGAGCGCCTTGAGCGCGGAGACCTTGACGACCGGAACGTCGTCGCCCGGGAACTCGTACTCGGTGAGGAGCTCACGGACCTCGAGCTCGACGAGCTCCAGGATCTCCTCGTCGTCCACCATGTCGGCCTTGTTCAGGGCGACGACGATGTAGGGGACGCCGACCTGGCGGGCCAGGAGCACGTGCTCCTTGGTCTGCGGCATCGGGCCGTCGGTGGCGGCGACCACGAGGATGGCGCCGTCCATCTGCGCGGCACCCGTGATCATGTTCTTGATGTAGTCCGCGTGACCGGGGCAGTCGACGTGGGCGTAGTGACGCGTCTCCGTCTGGTACTCGACGTGCGCGATGGAGATGGTGATACCGCGCTGGCGCTCCTCGGGAGCCTTGTCGATCTGGTCGAAGGCCGAGGCCTCGTTCAGGTCCGGGTACGCGTCGTGCAGCACCTTGGTAATGGCGGCCGTGAGGGTCGTCTTACCGTGGTCAATGTGACCGATGGTGCCGATGTTGACGTGCGGCTTAGTCCGCTCGAACTTCGCCTTCGCCACTGGGGTCCTCCTGTGGAGTGGTTCTGTACGCCTTACTTCATCGGCGCCAGGTGATCTTTGCTGGGGTGCCCGGGGCCCGGGGCGCTCCGTCCCGGTGAGGGCCGGATTGCCCCGAAGGCTCCGGAGTCAAGCCTACGGCGTGAACTCGGGTGAGTTACTCGCCCTTGGCCTTCGCGATGATCTCCTCGGCGACGTTCCGCGGAACCTCGGCGTAGGAGTCGAACTGCATCGAGTAGCTTGCGCGACCCGACGTCTTGCTGCGGAGGTCTCCGACGTAGCCGAACATCTCCGACAGCGGTACCAGGCCCTTGACGACACGGGCGCCACTGCGCTCCTCCATGGCCTGGATCTGGCCACGGCGGGAGTTGATGTCGCCGATGACGTCGCCCATGTAGTCCTCGGGCGTGGTGACCTCGACGGCCATCATCGGCTCGAGCAGCACGGGGCTGGCCTTGCGCGCGGCCTCCTTGAAGGCCTGCGAACCGGCGATCTTGAAGGCGAGCTCGGAGGAGTCGACCTCGTGGTAGGCACCGTCGAGCAGCGTGACGCGGACGCCGGTCATCTCGTAACCGGCGAGGATGCCGAACTGCATGGCCTCCTGGCAGCCGGCGTCGACCGAAGGGATGTACTCCTTCGGGATACGACCACCGGTGACCTTGTTCACGAACTCGTACGAGGCGTCGCCGCCCTCGATCGGCTCGACCGCGATCTGCACCTTGGCGAACTGACCGGTACCACCGGTCTGCTTCTTGTGGGTGTAGTCCACGCGCTCGACGGCCTTGCGGATCGTCTCGCGGTACGCGACCTGCGGCTTGCCGACGTTGGCCTCGACCTTGAACTCGCGCTTCATGCGGTCGACGAGCACCTCGAGGTGAAGCTCGCCCATACCGCCGATGACGGTCTGGCCGGTCTCCTCGTTGGTGTGCACCTGGAAGGAGGGGTCCTCCTCCGCGAGACGCTGGATGGCGACACCCAGCTTCTCCTGGTCACCCTTGGACTTGGGCTCGATGGCGACCTCGATGACCGGCGCCGGGAAGTCCATGGACTCCAGGATCACCGGCTTCTTCTCGTCGCACAGCGTCTCACCGGTCGTGGTCTGCTTCAGACCCATGACGGCGATGATGTCGCCCGCGCCCACCGAGTCGATCTCCTCACGCTTGTTCGCGTGCATGCGGTAGATCTTGCCGATGCGCTCCTTCTTGCCCTTGACGGAGTTCAGCACCGCGGTGCCGGACTCCAGGCGGCCGGAGTAGATCCGGACGAAGGTGAGCTTGCCCAGGTGCGGGTCGGAGGCGATCTTGAACGCCAGCGCGGCCAGCGGCTCGTCGTCCGACGGCTTGCGCTTGACGACCTCCTCCGGGTCCTTCACGCCGTGGCCCTCGATGGCCTCGACGTCCAGGGGGGAGGGGAGGTAGCGCACGACGGCGTCGAGCAGGGGCTGCACGCCCTTGTTCTTGAACGCGGTGCCGCAGAACACGGGAGTGACGGTGGTGTCGCCGCCCTTGCCGGAGGCGATGGTGATGCGACGGATCGCGGCGTAGAGCTGCTCCTCGGTGGGCTCCTGGCCCTCCAGGTACAGCTCCATGATCTCTTCGTCGTTCTCGGCCACGGCCTCGAGCAGCTTGCCGCGGTACTCCTCGGCAGCCTCGGTGTGGGTGGCCGGGATGTCGACGACGTCGTACGCCTCGCCCAGCTTGGTGTCGGCGGACCAGACCAGGGCCTTCATGCGGACCAGGTCCACGACGCCCTTGAAGTCGGCCTCGGCACCGATCGGGAGCTGCATGACCAGCGGCTGCGCACCAAGGCGGTCCGTGATCATGTCGACGCAGCGGTGGAACTCGGCACCGGTGCGGTCCAGCTTGTTGACGAAGCAGATACGCGGAACGCCGTAGCGGTCTGCCTGACGCCACACGGTCTCGGACTGGGGCTCAACGCCGGCGACGCCGTCGAACACCGTCACAGCACCGTCGAGCACACGCAGGGAACGCTCCACCTCGACGGTGAAGTCGACGTGCCCCGGGGTGTCGATGATGTTGATCGTGTGGTCGACGTCTTCCAGCGGCCAGTGACAGGTGGTGGCAGCAGAGGTGATCGTGATGCCACGCTCCTGCTCCTGCTCCATCCAGTCCATGGTGGCAGCACCGTCGTGGACCTCACCGATCTTGTACGAGACACCGGTGTAGTACAGGATCCGCTCGGTGGTCGTCGTCTTGCCCGCGTCGATGTGGGCCATGATGCCGATGTTGCGCACCTTGGCCAGGTCAAGCGAAGTGGTAGCCATAAGGCTCAGTCTTCTCTCGGTTCTCGATGTGGGTAGCGACTACCAGCGGTAGTGCGCGAAGGCCTTGTTGGACTCGGCCATCTTGTGCGTGTCCTCGCGCTTCTTCACAGCGGCACCGAGGCCGTTGGAGGCGTCGAGGAGCTCGTTCAGCAGACGCTCGGTCATCGTCTTCTCCCGACGGGCACGGGAGTAGCCGACCAGCCAGCGCAGCGCCAGCGTGTTGGCGCGACCGGGCTTGACCTCGATCGGAACCTGGTAGGTCGCACCACCGACACGGCGGGACTTGACCTCGAGGGTCGGCTTGATGTTCTCGAGCGCGCGCTTCAGCGTGATGACCGGGTCGTTGCCGGTCTTCTCGCGCAGGCCCTCCATGGCGCCGTAGACGATGCGCTCGGCGGTGGAGCGCTTGCCGTTCAGCAGCACCTTGTTGATGAGGGAGGTCACCAGAGGAGAACCGTAGACCGGGTCGATGATGACCGGGCGCTTCGGGGCGGGGCCCTTACGAGGCATTCTTACTTCTCCTTCTTGGCGCCGTAGCGGCTGCGGGCCTGCTTGCGGTTCTTGACACCCTGGGTGTCGAGGGAACCGCGGATGATCTTGTAGCGAACACCAGGCAGGTCCTTCACACGGCCACCACGCACGAGCACGATGGAGTGCTCCTGCAGGTTGTGTCCCTCACCCGGAATGTAGGCCGTGACCTCGATCCCAGAGGTCAGACGCACACGCGCGACCTTACGGAGGGCCGAGTTCGGCTTCTTCGGGGTGGTCGTGAACACACGCGTGCAGACGCCACGGCGCTGGGGCGAACCCTCGAGTGCGGGCGTCTTGTTCTTCTCGACCTTGTCCTGCCGGCCCTTGCGGACCAGCTGCTGGATCGTAGGCACTACTTCTCCGGTTTCTGTGTGCCGAATAGTAAAGCTAACCTGGAACGTCACCGACCCACGCGGTCGGGTGTGTCGAATACTGCAGACCCCCGCTGAACGACGGGGAGGGCGCAGATTGCGGTGGCCGGATCAGACTCACGATGCGGTTGAAGACACGCGCGCGAGCCAAGGCACACCCCAGGCACAAGGTCTGAGCGTACCTACCTCATTGGCTGCGGTCAAAACAAATACCCCGCGCCCCGGACACGCCGGGCACCGCCGACGCCGCGGCGGCCCACCGGCCCGGGCCCCGTCCCCCGCTGCCGGACCGGTCCTAGCCCCCGGACGCCGACACGACCAGCAGGAACAGCAGCGTCCACCCCACGATCGCCAGCCAGCCCAGGGCCAGGCCCGCCACCGCCTGGCCGTCGCCGTGCTCGTGGGTGCGGCGGATCTCGGCGCGGGCCATGTGGCCGAGGACGACCGCGGGCACGGCCGAGGCGCCGAAGGTGAAGAACGTCGCGATGCCGCAGACCATGGCCGCGGTGGCCTTGCCGTTGGTGGGCGCCGGCGCGGGCAGGAAGGTGGGCGGCACCCGGGGCGCGAACTGCTGCGGGACCTGCTGCGGAAAGCCCGTCGGGCCCTGGGGCAGGTCGGCGACGAGGAGCCCCAGCTCCCCCACCGTACGGGCGGCGTAGGCGCGCTCCACCCGGCGCTCGTACTCGTCCTGCTGGAGCCGGCCCTCGGCGAACCCGGCGCGCAGCACGTCGACCGCGCGCTCCCGGTCGGAGTGGCCCGCGAGCATCGACGGCTGGCCTTGCTGCCCCGGCCACGGCGCCGGCTGCCACGACGGATTGGTCACGAGACGCACGCTCCCCCACACGGTGTGTGCCCTCCATCATGCGTCAAAGCACCGCAGGGCGGCCACCCGGCACGAGCCGGGTGACCGCCCTGCGGCGGGTGGCGCGCTCGCCGGGGCGAGCGGGCCGACTACTGGTTGTACGGACCGTAGTCGTAGTCCTCCAGCGGAACGGCCTGGCCGGAGCCGGTGCCGAACGGCGAGTAGTCGATGTCGTCGTAGCCGACGGCCGAGTACATCGCGGCCTTGGCCTCCTCGGTCGGCTCGACCCGGATGTTGCGGTAGCGGGACAGACCCGTACCGGCCGGGATGAGCTTACCGATGATGACGTTCTCCTTGAGGCCGATGAGGCTGTCGGACTTGGCGTTGATCGCCGCGTCCGTCAGCACTCGGGTCGTCTCCTGGAAGGAGGCGGCCGACAGCCAGGACTCCGTCGCCAGCGAGGCCTTGGTGATACCCATCAGCTGCGGACGGCCGGAGGCCGGGTGGCCGCCCTCCGTCACGACTCGACGGTTCTCGGTCTCGAACTTGGAGCGCTCGACCAGCTCGCCGGGCAGCAGCTCGGCGTCGCCGGACTCGATGATCGTCACGCGGCGGAGCATCTGCCGGATGATGATCTCGATGTGCTTGTCGTGGATCGACACACCCTGCGAGTTGTAGACCTTCTGGACCTCGCCGACCAGGTGGACCTGGACGGCGCGCTGGCCCAGGATGCGCAGCACGTCGTGCGGGTTGGTGGCACCCACGGTGAGCTTCTGGCCCACCTCGACGTGGTCGCCCTCGCCGACCAGGAGACGGGCGCGCTTCGAGATCGGGTATGCCGTCTCGTCGCTGCCGTCGTCCGGGGTGACGACGATCTTCTTGGTCTTCTCGGTCTCCTCGATGCGGACGCGGCCCGCGGCCTCGGAGATCGGGGCGACACCCTTCGGCGTACGGGCCTCGAAGAGCTCGACGACACGGGGCAGACCCTGGGTGATGTCGTCACCGGCCACACCGCCGGTGTGGAAGGTACGCATCGTGAGCTGCGTGCCGGGCTCACCGATGGACTGGGCGGCGATGATGCCGACCGCCTCACCGATGTCGACCAGCTTGCCGGTGGCGAGCGAACGGCCGTAGCAGAAGGCACAGGTGCCGACCGCCGACTCACAGGTCAGGACCGAACGGGTCTTGACCTCCTCGACGCCGTTGGCGACCAGGGCGTCGATGAGCACGTCACCCAGGTCGACGTTGGCCGGGGCGATGACCTTGCCGTCGATGACGACGTCCTCGGCCAGCATGCGGGCGTAGACGGACGTCTCGACGTTGTCCGCCTTGCGCAGCACGCCGTCGGCGCCGCGCTCCGCGATCCGCAGCTTGAGGCCGCGCTCGGTGCCGCAGTCCTCCTCGCGAATGATGACGTCCTGGGAGACGTCGACCAGACGACGGGTGAGGTAGCCGGAGTCGGCGGTACGCAGCGCGGTGTCCGCCAGACCCTTACGGGCGCCGTGCGTGGAGATGAAGTACTCGAGCACGGACAGGCCCTCGCGGAACGAGGCCTTGATCGGACGCGGGATGGTCTCGTTCTTCGCGTTCGACACCAGACCGCGCATACCGGCGATCTGCCGCATCTGCATCATGTTTCCTCGGGCACCCGAGTCAACCATCATGAAGATGGGGTTGGTCTTGGGGAAGTTCGCGTTCATCGCCTCGGCGACCTCGTTGGTCGCCTTGGTCCAGATCGCGATGAGCTCCTGCGTGCGCTCTTCCTTGGTGATCAGACCGCGCTCGTACTGCTTCTGGACCTTCTCGTCCTGCGCCTCGTAGCCCGCGACGATCTCCTTCTTCGCCGCCGGGACGACGACGTCGGAGATGGCCACGGTGACGCCGGAGCGGGTCGCCCAGTAGAAGCCGGCCGCCTTCAGGTTGTCGAGCGTCGCCGCCACGATGACCTTGGGGTAGCGCTCGGCGAGGTCGTTGACGATCTCGGAGAGCTGCTTCTTGCCGACCTCGTAGTCGACGAAGGGGTAGTCCTCGGGCAGCAGCTCGTTGAAGAGCGCACGGCCCAGCGTGGTCTTCAGGCGGAAGCTGTCGCCCTGCTGGTACTCGCGCTCCGCGACACCCTCGTCACCCTCCTCGGACACCGGCGGGGTCCAGCCGCGCGGCGGGATGGTGCCCACCGGGAAGCGGATGTCGACCTTCGACTGGAGCGAGAGCTCGCCCGCGTCGAACGCCATGATCGCCTCGGCGGTGGAGCCGAAGGAGCGGTCCTCGCCCTTGACCCCGCGGCCCTCGCCGTCGGTGGTGAGGAAGAACAGACCCAGGACCATGTCCTGCGTCGGCATCGTCACCGGACGGCCGTCGGCGGGCTTGAGGATGTTGTTCGAGGACAGCATCAGGATGCGGGCCTCGGCCTGCGCCTCCGCGGACAGCGGCAGGTGCACGGCCATCTGGTCACCGTCGAAGTCCGCGTTGAACGCGGTGCAGACGAGCGGGTGGATCTGGATGGCCTTGCCCTCGACCAGCTGCGGCTCGAAGGCCTGGATGCCGAGGCGGTGCAGCGTGGGCGCACGGTTCAGCAGGACCGGGTGCTCCGCGATGACCTCTTCGAGGACGTCGTACACGACCGTGCGGCCGCGCTCGACCATGCGCTTGGCCGACTTGATGTTCTGCGCGTGGTTCAGGTCGACCAGGCGCTTCATCACGAACGGCTTGAAGAGCTCCAGCGCCATCGCCTTCGGCAGACCGCACTGGTGCAGCTTCAGCTGCGGACCGACGACGATCACGGAACGCGCGGAGTAGTCCACGCGCTTGCCGAGCAGGTTCTGACGGAAGCGGCCCTGCTTGCCCTTGAGCATGTCGGACAGCGACTTCAGCGGACGGTTGCCGGGGCCCGTGACCGGGCGACCACGACGGCCGTTGTCGAAGAGCGCGTCGACGGCCTCCTGGAGCATGCGCTTCTCGTTGTTCACGATGATCTCGGGCGCGCCGAGGTCGAGAAGCCGCTTCAGGCGGTTGTTGCGGTTGATGACGCGGCGGTACAGGTCGTTCAGGTCGGAGGTCGCGAAGCGGCCACCGTCCAGCTGCACCATCGGACGCAGGTCCGGCGGGATGACCGGCACGCAGTCGAGCACCATGCCCTTGGGGCTGTTGCTCGTCTGCAGGAACGCGGAGACGACCTTGAGGCGCTTGAGCGCGCGGGTCTTCTTCTGGCCCTTGCCGGTACGGATGATCTCGCGGAGGCGCTCGGCCTCCTCGTCGAGGTCGAAGGACTCCAGTCGCTTCTGCAGGGCGGCGGCACCCATGGAGCCGTCGAAGTACGTGCCGAAGCGGTCGCGCAGCTCGCGGTAGAGCAGCTCGTCGCCCTCGAGGTCCTGGACCTTGAGGTTCTTGAAGCGGTTCCACACCTCGTCGAGGCGGTCGATCTCGCGCTGGGCGCGGTCGCGGAGCTGCTTCATCTCGCGCTCGGCACCCTCGCGCACCTTGCGGCGCACGTCCGCCTTGGCGCCCTCGGCCTCCAGCTCGGCCAGGTCGGTCTCGAGCTTCTTGGCGCGGGCCTCGAGGTCGGCGTCGCGGCGGTTCTCGATCTGCTGGCGCTCGACGGAGACGTGAGCCTCCAGCGAGGGCAGGTCGCGGGTGCGGCGCTCCTCGTCCACGAACGTGATCATGTACGCGGCGAAGTAGATGACCTTCTCGAGGTCCTTCGGCGCGAGGTCGAGCAGGTAGCCGAGGCGCGACGGGACGCCCTTGAAGTACCAGATGTGCGTGACGGGCGCGGCGAGCTCGATGTGGCCCATCCGCTCGCGGCGCACCTTGGCGCGCGTGACCTCGACGCCACAGCGCTCACAGATGATGCCCTTGAAGCGGACGCGCTTGTACTTGCCGCAGTAGCACTCCCAGTCCCGGGTCGGACCGAAGATCTTCTCGCAGAAGAGTCCGTCCTTTTCGGGCTTGAGCGTGCGGTAGTTGATGGTCTCGGGCTTCTTGACCTCGCCGTGGCTCCACTGACGGATGTCGTCAGCGGTGGCCAGGCCGATCCGGAGCTCGTCGAAGAAGTTGACGTCGAGCACTATGCGTCAATCCCTCTCAGGGTTGTGCCATCTCACGTCAGCGAGATATTGGCGCTTCATCAATGGTCTGTCGGGGTCCGGGGGCCCCCCCCCCCCCCGGGGGGGGGGGGGGGGGGCCGCGCGCACACATAAAAGCGGGGAGGGGGCGGGGGGGGGGCGGGAGGGAAAGGCATCAGCGGCCGGGGGGCGCAGGGGCTCGGGGCG
>NZ_JASCXL010000080.1:0-42606 GCF_030010595.1 Streptomyces sp. CC224B
CGCCCCCCCCCGGCCGCCCGCGGGCCGGCCGCCCCCGCCCCCCCCGCCCCCCGCGCGCCGCGGCGGGCGCGGGGCCCCCCCCCCCCCCGTCCGGTGTGGCGGGTGGCGCGGGGTCAGGAGACCTTCTTCGCCTTCTCGATGGCCTTCGCCAGGTCCTCCAGGATGGGGGCGCACTTGGCGTACGAGAAGATCGGCTCGGTCACGCGCGGGATGACCTGCCCGGCCTTGACGGCGGGCAGCTTGCCCCACGTCGGCTTCTGCTCGGCGAGGCCCTCCGGCTGGAGCGCCGACGTGCGGTTGTCCATCATGATGACGTCGGCCTCGTACTTGTCGACGTTCTCCCAGGACAGGTTCTCGAACCAGCCCCCGCTCTCCTTCAGGGCCTTCGCGGGCGGCTCGACGAGGTTCACGCCGAGGGACTTGAAGTACTCCAGGTCGGCGGAGAGGTTCGAGCCGGAGACGTAGAAGATGTCGGCGCTCGCGGAGCCGACCAGGACCTTGATCTCCGGGCGGGCCTTCGCGGCCTTGCGCAGCCGCTCGGCCGCGGCCTCGAAGCGCTTCTTCGCCGAGACGACCTTGTCGGCCTTCACGTCGGCGCCGAGCGACTCGGCGAGGGCCAGCAGGCGCTCCAGGGGCTTGGTCATCTGGCGGTCGTAGACCGAGATGCCGACGCTCGGGGCGAGCTTGAGGATCTTGTCCTTGGACGCCTCGGGGACGTACCAGAGGGTGCCCTTGTCGTCGAACATCGTGGAGACCAGCACGTCGGGCTGGAGGCCCACGTACTTCTCGATGCTGAACTGGTCCCAGGCGTTGCCCAGGATGGTCACCTTGCTGATGTCCATGTCGCCGGCCTGGACGTCCGGCTTGCCGTCCTTGGTCTTTGTGGGGCCGAAGACGCCCTTGACCTCGATGCCGTAGTCGTACAGCGCGGCGGCGACGCCCGTGAACGCCACGATGTTCTTGGGCGTGGAGTCCTTCTTCGCCGTCGTGCCGCGGTCGTCCTCGAAGGACCAGGGGCCGCCCTCCTTGCCGGAGCCGCCGCCCTTGGTGCCGCTGCCGTTCTTGTCGCCCTTCTCGTCGCCGCAGGCGGCGAGGACGGCGGTGAGGCCGAGGGCGCCGCCCGCGGCGAGGAGGCCGCGGCGGGTGGGCTGGGGGAGTCGGGGCATGGGGGTCTCAGCTTTCGTACGGGGGCGCCTCGGGCGGCGTTGGCCGGAAAACGTGCTTAGGCTAACCTAACCTTCCCTGAGCTCCCCCACCCGCCCGCCCCTTCCCCGGCGTCCGGCCCCGGCTGCCCCCTCTGCACTCGTCTGGGGCTCCGCCCCTTTCCCCCGTTGTCGGCGCTCCGCGCCTCGCCCTCAAACGCCGGGCGGGCTGAAAGTCGCCCCTTTCGGCCGGGCGCGCCGCGCTGGTGAAGGGGGGGTGGGTGGGGGAAGCGGCGCCGGGCCTCAGCTCGTGAGGCCGAGCTCTCGGGCGATCAGCATGCGCTGCACCTCGCTCGTGCCCTCGCCGATCTCCAGGATCTTGGAGTCCCGCCACATCCGGGCCACCGGGTACTCGTTCATGAAGCCGTAGCCGCCGTGGATCTGGGTCGCCTCGCGCGCGTTGTCGACGGCGACCGTCGACGAGTACAACTTGGCGAGCGCCGCCTCCTTCTTGAACGGCTCCCCGGAGACAAGCCGCGACGCCGCGTCCCGCCAGGCGAGCCGGGCCGTGTGCGCCTTCATCTCCATGTCGGCGATCTTGAACTGGATGGCCTGGTTGGAGCCGATGGGCCGCCCGAAGGCGTGCCGCTCCTTGGCGTACTTCACGGACTGGTCGACGCAGCCCTGGGCGAGCCCGGTCGCGAGCGCCGCGATGGCGATGCGGCCCTCGTCGAGGATGCGCAGGAACTGGGCGTAGCCGCGGCCGGGTTCGCCGACGAGGTTGGCCTTGGGGACGCGGACGTCGGTGAAGGACAGCTCGCGGGTGTCCGACGCGTTCCAGCCGACCTTCGAGTACGGGGCGGCCACGGTGAAGCCGGGCGTGCCCGACGGCACGATGATCGAGGAGATCAGCGGCTTGCCCTCGGCGGTGCGGCCGGTGACGGCGGTGACCGTGACCAGGGCGGTGATGTCGGTGCCGGAGTTGGTGATGAAGCACTTGGTGCCGTTGATCACCCATTCGTCCGTGGCCTCGTCCAGGCGGGCCGTGGTGCGCGTGCCGCCCGCGTCCGAGCCGCCGTCCGGCTCGGTGAGGCCGAACGCGCCGAGGACCTCCCCGGCGCACAGCCGCGGCAGCCACTCCCGCTTCTGCTCCTCGGTGCCGAACAGGTGCAGCGGCATGGCGCCGAGCGAGACGCCCGCCTCCAGGGTGATGGCCACGGACGAGTCGACGCGCGCCAGCTCCTCCAGGGCGATGCCGAGCGCCAGGTAGTCGCCGCCCATGCCGCCGTACTCCTCCGGGAACGGCAGGCCGAACAGGCCCATGCGGCCCATCTCGCGCACGATCTCGTAGGGGAACTCGTGCCGCTCGTAGTAGTCGCCGATCTTCGGGGCGACCACGTCGTTGGCGAACTCCTCCACGGTGCGGCGGAGTTCGTCGTGCTCGGGGGACAGGTGGTGGTCCATCGTTCTCACGGCTCCTGGTGGGAGAGGGCGCGCACGGTGCGCGACGGGCTCGGTCGGCCCAGCTGGGCGGCCATCCACCCGCTCGTGGCGGTGAGACGGCCGAGGTCGACCCCGGTCTCGATGCCGAGGCCGTGCAGCATCCACACGAGGTCCTCGGTGGCGAGGTTCCCGGTGGCGCTCTTCGCGTACGGGCAGCCGCCGAGGCCGCCCGCGGAGGCGTCCACGGTGGTCACGCCGTGCTGGAGCGCGGCGAGGGTGTTGGCCAGGGCCTGGCCGTACGTGTCGTGGAAGTGCACGCCGATGCGGTCGGTGGGCACCCCCTGGTCGTTCAGGGCGGTGAGCAGGGCCTGGACGTGGCCGGGCGTGGCGACGCCGATGGTGTCGCCGAGGCTCAGCTCGTCGCAGCCCAGGTCGAGCAGGGCCCGGCAGACGCGGACGACCTGGGGGATCGGCACCGGGCCCTCCCACGGGTCGCCGAAGCACATCGACAGGTAGCCCCGTACGTGCGCCGGTCCGGCGTCGGCGGCCTTCGCCCGGGCCACCACCGGCTCGAACATGGCGAGCGCCTCGTCGACCGTGCGGTTCAGGTTGGCCTTGGCGAAGGACTCGGTGGCGCTGGCGAACACGGCGAGGCGGCGGGCACCGAGCGCGAGCGCCCGGTCCAGGCCGCGCTCGTTCGGCACGAGGACCGGCAGGTGCACGCCCTCCAGGTCCCGCACCTGGGGGAACAACCGCTCCGCGTCGGCCAGTTGGGGCACCCACGTGGGGTGCACGAAGCTGGTGGCCTCGACGGTGGTGAGCCCGGCGCCGGCCAGGCGGCGGATGAACTCCGCCTTCACCTCCGTGGGGACGGCCGTCTTCTCGTTCTGCAGGCCGTCCCGGGGGCCGACCTCGTGGATCCGCACGCGCGGCGGCAGCCCCGGCGCGGGGACGGCCATGGGCAGGCCGGTCGTCGCATCGCTCATGCCTCGTCCTCCACGGACTCGTCGGGGACCACCACGGCGAGGACCTGGTCCATGGCGACCGTGGTGCCCGGGGTGACGTCCAGCTCGGTGACGGTGCCCGCGTGCGGGGCGGAGACGACGTGCTCCATCTTCATCGCCTCCACCACGACGAGGCTCTGGCCCGCCGTCACCCGGTCGCCCGCGGCGACCTTGACGACGGTGACGGTGCCGGGCATCGGCGCGGTCAGCGCGTCCGCGCCCGCGTGGGCCGCGCCGGTCAGCGCGGCCTCCACCGGGTCGTGGTCGCGGACCTCCCAGGCGTCGCCGTCCCGGCCGAGCCAGTCGCCGGCGCGGTGGAAGGGGGTGACGGGGCCGGACCCGCGGGCCCCCTCGCCGTCGACCTCGACCGTGCCGTCGGCGGCGAGGCGGGTCCGTACCGACACCGGGTCGTGCCCCGGCACCCGCAGGTGGTGCACCGTCCAGGCGGGTTCGCCGCCCAGGCGCCAGCCGCTGGGCACGGAGAACGGGTCGGTCCAGGTGCTCCCGTCCCGCGCGGGGGCCGTCACCCGGGCCCGCGCGGCGGCCTCGTACACCTCCGCCGGGACGTCCGTGTCGAGCAGCGCCTCGGCCTCGCGCTCCACGAGGCCCGTGTCCAGCTCCCCGGCCACCACCGCCGGGTGGGCGAGCAGCCGCCGCAGGAAGCCGGTGTTCGTCGGCACGCCGAGGATCACCGTCTCCGCGAGGGCCGCCCGCAGCTTGCGCAGCGCCGTCGCCCGGTCGGGGCCGTACGCGACGACCTTGGAGAGCATCGGGTCGTACAGGCTCCCGACCTCCGTGCCCTCGCTGAGGCCGGAGTCGGTGCGCACCCCGTCGCCGGAGGGCTCGCGCAGGGCCAGGACCGTGCCGCCGGAGGGCAGGAACCCGCGGGCGCCCTCTTTGAAAGACACCGTCTCGGCGCAGATGCGCGCCTCCACCGCGTGCCCGGTCAGGCGCACGTCCTCCTGCGCGAAGGGCAGCGGCTCCCCGGAGGCGACCCGGAGCTGCCACTCCACCAGGTCCAGGCCGGTGATCAGCTCGGTCACCGGGTGCTCGACCTGGAGGCGGGTGTTCATCTCCATGAAGTAGTACGACGACGGGTCGCCGCCCGGGACGATGAACTCGACCGTGCCGGCGCCGACGTAGCCGCAGGAGCGGGCGGCGTCCACGGCGGCGGCGCCCATCGCGGCGCGGGTGGCCTCGTCGAGCAGGACGCTGGGCGCCTCCTCGATGATCTTCTGGTGGCGGCGCTGGAGGGAGCACTCGCGCTCGCCGAGGTGGACGACGGTGCCGTGGCCGTCGGCGAGGACCTGGATCTCGATGTGCCGCGGGCGGTCGACCCAGCGCTCCACGAGCAGCGTGTCGTCGCCGAAGGAGGCACGCGCCTCGCGCCGGGCGGCGGCGATCTCCTCGCCGAGCAGCGCGGCGTCCCGCACCAGGCGCATGCCCTTGCCGCCGCCGCCCGCGGACGGCTTCAGGAGCACCGGGGTGCCGATCTCCTGGGCGGCCTCGGTCAGTTGGGCGTCGGTGAGGCCGCTGCCCGAGGAGCCGGGCACCACCGGCACCCCGGCCGCGCGCACCGTCTCCTTGGCGCGGATCTTGTCGCCCATCAGGTCGATCGCGGCGGCGGGCGGCCCGATGAAGACCAGGCCGGCGTCCGCGCAGGCCTGGGCGAAGGCGGCGTTCTCCGCGAGGAAGCCGTAGCCGGGGTGGACGGCCTGGGCGCCGGAGACCGCGGCGGCGGCGAGGAGCCGCTCCACGGACAGATAGCTCTCGGCGGCGGGCGCCGGGCCGAGCCGCACCGCCGTGTCGGCCTCGCGCACGTGCCGGGCCTCGGCGTCGGCGTCGGAGAAGACGGCCACCGAGCGCACGCCGAGACGGCGCAGCGTGCGGATGACGCGGACGGCGATCTCGCCCCGGTTGGCCACAAGGACTGTGTCGAACATGCTCATCGCGTCCGTTCCCCTCACATCCGGAAGACGCCGAAGCCGCGGTCGCCCAGGGGCGCCCCCGAGCAGGCGGTCAGGGCCAGGCCGAGGACCTGGCGGGTCTCCAGCGGGTCGATGACGCCGTCGTCCCACAGCCGCGCCGTGGCGTAGTAGGCGTTGCCCTGCTGTTCGTACTGCGCGCGGACCGGGGCCTTGAAGGCCTCCTCGTCCTCGGCGGACCACTCCTCGCCGCGCGCCTCCAACTGGTCGCGCTTGACCGTGGCGAGGACGGACGCGGCCTGCTCGCCGCCCATGACGGAGATCTTGGCGTTCGGCCACATCCACAGGAAGCGGGGCGAGTAGGCCCGGCCGCACATGGAGTAGTTGCCCGCGCCGTAGCTGCCGCCGACCACGACGGTCAGCTTCGGCACGCGCGTGCAGGCCACGGCGGTGACCATCTTGGCGCCGTGCTTGGCGATGCCGCCGGCCTCGTAGTCCCGGCCCACCATGAAGCCGGAGATGTTCTGCAGGAACACCAGCGGGATGCCGCGCTGGTCGCACAGCTCGATGAAGTGCGCGCCCTTCTGGGCGGACTCCGAGAACAGGATGCCGTTGTTGGCGACGATCCCCACCGGGTGGCCGTGGATGTGCGCGAAGCCGGTGACCAGGGTCTGCCCGAACTCCGCCTTGAACTCCGCGAAGCGGGAGCCGTCGACCACGCGCGCGATGACCTCCCGCACGTCGTACGGCGTACGGGAGTCCACCGGCACCGCGCCGTACAGGCCGAGCGGGTCGGCCTTCGGCTCCTCGACCGGCCGCACCTCCCAGGGCGGCGCCCCGCGCGCGGGCAGCGTGGAGACGATCGTGCGCACGATGCGCAGCGCGTGCGGGTCGTCCTCGGCGAGGTGGTCGGTGACGCCCGAGACCCGGGCGTGGACCTCGCCGCCGCCCAGCTCCTCGGCGGTCACGACCTCGCCGGTGGCGGCCTTCACCAGCGGCGGGCCGCCCAGGAAGATCGTGCCCTGGCCGCGGACGATCACGGCCTCGTCGCTCATCGCCGGGACGTACGCGCCGCCGGCCGTGCAGGAGCCGAGCACCGCCGCGATCTGCGGGATGCCCGCGCCGGACATCCGCGCCTGGTTGTAGAAGATCCGGCCGAAGTGGTCGCGGTCGGGGAAGACCTCGTCCTGCATCGGCAGGAAGGCGCCGCCGGAGTCGACCAGGTACACGCACGGCAGGCGGTTCTCCAGGGCGATCTCCTGGGCCCGCAGGTGCTTCTTGACCGTCATCGGGTAGTACGTGCCGCCCTTGACGGTGGCGTCGTTGGCGACGACCACGCACTCGCGGCCGCTGACCCGGCCGACGCCCGCGATGACCCCGGCGGCCGGGGCCTGCCCGTCGTACATCCCGTCGGCGGCCAGCGGCGCGACCTCCAGGAAGGGCGAGCCGGGGTCGAGCAGGGCGTCCACGCGGTCGCGCGGCAGCAGCTTGCCGCGCGCGGTGTGGCGCGCGCGGGCCTTCTCGCCGCCGCCGAGACGGGCCGCGGCGAGCTTGCCGCGCAGCTCCTCGGCCAGCGCGCGGTGCGCCGCCTCGTTGGCCCGCCAGGCGTCCGAGGCGGGATCCGCCGCGCTCGTGAGGACTGGTGCCTGTTGCATCCGCTGAGCTCCCCGGGTTAGTGAGCGTTAACGTGTGGCCACCAGGTTAACGACCGCTAACCGCCCTGTCTAGAATTGCTGCCATGGCCACCAGGACCGACGCCCCCACCCGCCGCGAGCAGATCCTCAAGGAAGCCGCCCGGCTCTTCGCCGAGCGCGGCTTCCACGGCGTGGGCGTGGACGAGATAGGGGCGGCCGTCGGCATCAGCGGGCCGGGCCTGTACCGGCACTTCGCGGGCAAGGACGCGATGCTCGCCGAGCTGCTCGTCGGCATCAGCGAGCAGTTGCTCACCGGGGGCAGGCGCCGCGTGGCGGAGACGGCGGGGGCGCCCGAGGCCACCCTCGACGCGCTCATCGAGGGGCACATCGACTTCGCCCTCGACGACCGCTCCCTGATCACCCTGCACGACCGCGAGCTGGACCGCCTGCGGGACACCGACCGCAAGAAAGTGCGCCAGCTCCAGCGCCAGTACGTCGAGCTGTGGGTGGCCGCCGTCCGCGAGGTCTACCCCGCCCTCGCCGAGGCGGAGGCCCGCGCCTCCGTGCACGCGGTCTTCGGCCTCCTCAACTCCACCCCCCACCTCTCCCGCCCCGGCACCCTCCCCGACCGCGACGCCACGGCCCACCTCCTCCACCGCCTCAGCCGCGGAGCCCTGGCCGCGGCGGCGAACTCCGCCGCGCGAGAGGGCGGGGATTTCAGCCCGCCCGGCGCCTGAGGGCGAAGACCCGCACCCGACCGGCAGCGGAGGGCAGTCCCAGCCCGTCCGGCGTTTGAGGGCGAAGACCCGCACCCGACCGGCGGCGGAGGAGACGTCTCAGCCCGTCCGGCGTTTGAGGACGAGGAAGGCCGAAGGTCGCGAGGAGGAACCCGCACCCGACCGCCGGCGGAGGGCAGTCCCAGCCCGTCCGGCGCTTGAGGACGAGAAAGGCCGAAGGCCACGAAAACCCGCACCGAAGCCACCCCGCTCTGGACGGCACCCGAAACCCACGGGTAACCTCAGCCCCTGAGCAAGCGCTTAGTCGGATCCGTGACCCAGGGAGCCAAACCGTGCGGCGTACCGTCTTCAACGAGGACCACGAGGCGTTCCGGGAGACCATCCGGGCCTTCATCGAGGCCGAGGTCGTCCCCGTGTACGACGAGTGGTACGCGGCCGGCCAGGCGCCCCGCGACTTCTACCGCAAGCTGGGCGAGCTGGGGGTCTTCGGCATCCGCGTCGAGGAGGAGTACGGCGGCGCCGGCATCGACTCGCACAAGTTCGAGGCGGTCATGTACGAGGAGACCGCCCGCGCGGGCGTCACCTTCGGCGGCTCCGGCGTCCACGTGCTGCTCGGCCTGCCGTACCTCCAGATGCTCGCCACCGACGAGCAGAAGAAGCGCTTCCTGCCGAAGTTCGTCACCGGCGAGGAGATGTGGGCGCTCGCCATGACCGAGCCGGGCACCGGCTCCGACGTCGCGGGCATGAAGACCACCGCCAGGCTCTCCGAGGACGGCACGCACTACGTCCTCAACGGTGCCAAGACCTTCATCACCGGCGGCGTGCACGCCGACCGCGTGATCGTCTGCGCCCGCACCTCCGCCCCGCGCGAGGACGACCGCCGCTTCGGCATCTCCCTGTTCGCCGTGGACACGAAGTCCGAGGGCTACTCCGTCGGCCGCAAGCTCGACAAGCTCGGCCTGAAGGTCTCCGACACCGCCGAGCTGGCCTTCACCGACGTCAAGGTCCCCGTCGAGGACCTGCTCGGCGAGGAGAACAAGGGCTTCGCCTACCTCGGCCACAACCTCGCCTCCGAGCGCTGGGGCATCGCCTTCGGCGCCTACGCGCAGGCCAAGGCCGCCGTCCGGTTCGCCAAGGAGTACGTCCAGGAGCGCACGGTCTTCGGCAAGCCCGTCGCCGCCTTCCAGAACACCAAGTTCGAACTCGCCGCCTGCCAGGCCGAGGTGGACGCCGCCGAGGCCGTCGCCGACCGCGCCCTGGAGGCCCTGGACGCGGGCGAGCTGACCCCGGCCGAGGCCGCGTCCGCGAAGCTGTTCTGCACCGAGGCCGCGCACCGCGTCATCGACCGCTGCCTCCAGCTCCACGGCGGCTACGGCTTCATGAACGAGTACCCCATCGCCCGCCTGTACGCCGACAACCGCGTCAACCGCATCTACGGCGGCACCAGCGAGGTCATGAAGATGATCATCGCGAAGTCGATGGGGCTGTAGCACCGCGCATGAGCACGGAACACGCCGCCCTCGACGCCCTCCTGGACCTGCTCGACCTGGAGCGGATCGAGGAGGACATCTTCCGGGGCGCGTCCCGCCCGGCGCTCGTGCCGCGCGTCTTCGGCGGGCAGGTCGCGGCCCAGGCGCTGGTCGCCGCGGGCCGCACCGTGCCCGGCGACCGCCCGGCCCACTCCCTGCACGCGTACTTCCTGCGCCCCGGCGACCCCGGCGCGCCCATCGTCTACACCGTGGACCGCATCCGCGACGGGCGCTCCTTCACCACGCGCCGCGTCGTCGCCGTGCAGCACGGACAGGCGGTCTTCCACCTGTCGGCGTCGTTCCAGGCGTACGAGGAGGGCCTGGAGCACCAGGTCCGGATGCCGGCCGCGCCCGACCCGGAGACGCTGCCCACGGCCGCCGAGGCGCTGCCGCGCGACCTGCCGCCGGACGTCGCCGCCCGGCTGGTCGAGGCGCGCGCCGCCGTCGACCTGCGCTACGCCGAGGCACCGCCCTGGGCCACCGCGGGCCGCCCCCGCGAGCCCCGCTCCCAGGTCTGGTTCCGCACCGCCGGCAAGCTCGACGGGGAGGACGCGGGCTCGCTGCTGCACGTCTGCCTGGCCACGTACGTCTCCGACATGACGCTGCTCGACTCCGTGCTGCTGGCGCACGGGCGCGGCGGCTGGGCCGTCGGGGACGTGGTGGGCGCCTCGCTGGACCACGCCATGTGGTTCCACCGGCCGTTCCGGGCCGACGAGTGGCTCCTGTACGACCAGGAGTCCCCGACGTCCGGCGGCGGCCGCGGCCTCGGCCAGGCGCGGATCTGGACCCGGGACGGGCGGCTCGCCGTCACCGTCATCCAGGAGGGCGTCGTCCGGGTGCCCCGGGACTGAGGACCGCCGGACCACTGGACCTCCGGACCTCCGGACCCCGGACCGCCGGACCACCGAGCCCCCGGCCCGCCGGACCGCCGACGAATCCGGCATACTCCCCCGACATGGGTGAAACCTCAACACGTACGGCGGAGGGCGACGGCGCCGCGGCGGGCGGCGAGAGCACCGTCACGGTCGTCGTCGCCGCGCTCGCCAACCTCGGGATCGCCGCCGCCAAGGCCGTGGCCGGCGCGGTCAGCGGCTCCAGCGCGATGCTCTCCGAGGCGGCGCACTCCGTGGCCGACACCGTCACCGAACTCATGCTGCTCGTCTCGCTGAAGAGCGCCGAGCGGCCCGCCGACGAGGACCACCCCCTCGGCTACGGCGGCGCGCGCTACGTCTGGGCGCTGCTCGCCTCCGTCGCCACGTTCGTCGGCGGCGGCGTCTTCGCCGTGTACGACGGCGTCCACACCCTCACGCACGGCCACGAGCCCGGCGACCCGCTCCTGTCGTACGTCGTCCTCGGGGTCGCCTTCCTCCTGGAGGGCTACTCCCTGCGCACCGGCCTCAAGCAGGCGCGCGGCGCGGCGGCCCGCTTCGACGTACGGGTCGGGCGCTATCTGCGGCACACGCCCGACACCGCGGTGAAGGCGGTCGTCATGGAGGACTCGGCCGCACTCGCGGGCCTCGTGCTCGCCGCGGGCGGCCTGCTCGGCGGCCAGCTCACCGGCTCGGGCGTCTGGGACGGCGTCGCGTCGCTCACCATCGGCGTCCTGCTCGTGTACGTGGCCTGGGTCCTCGGGCGCGCCAACGCGGACCTGCTCATCGGGCGGCCCCTGCCGCGCCCCGTACGGGAACGGGTGCGGGCCGAGCTGCTCGCCGACCCGCACGTGGTGGACGTCCTGGAGCTGACCACCCTGCTCCAGGGGCCCGACGAGGCGCTCGTCGCGGCGAAGGTGAACTTCCGGGACGTGTCCACGGCCGCCGAGGTCGAGCAGGCCTGCGACCGCATCGCCCGGCGGGTCCGGGAGCGCTTCCCCGCGGTCCGGCGCGTGTACCTGGACCCCACGCCCGGGCCCCGCTGACCGCGGCCCCGGGCCGTCGTCGGCGGCCGGGCGGGCTCACCTGTCCCCGGCGAGCCCCGCCGCTCCCAGGAGGTAGGCCGTCAGCGGGTCGTAGTACCGCGGGCTGGTCACGTGGTCGTCCAGGGGGACCGTCACCTGGACCGTGCCCTCGGCCTCGCCGATGAACAGGGCCGGGTCGTTGCAGTCCGCGTAGCCGACGGCGTCGATGCCGCGCTGGCCCGCGCGGCCCGCCCAGCCGTGGTCGGCGACGACCAGGTCGGGCAGCGGGCGCTCGGCGCGCAGCAGCCCGTCAAGGACGACGTTCATCGGCTCGGGGGAGTGGGTGTGCCACAGCGTGGCGCCCCGCTCCAGGACCGCCACGTCCGCGAACTGGAAGACGAAGCCCTCGTCCGCCGTCAGGCCGTCCGGGACGACCACGATCTCGCAGCCCGCGGCGCGCAGCGCGGCGGCCGTCGCGCGGTGCACGTCGAGCAGCCCGCCGGGGTGCCCGGTCGCGAACAGCACCCGCTCCCTGGCGTCGGCGGCCTTGCGCAGGCGGCCCGCCATCCGCTCCAGGGCGTCGACCGTCAGCTCCGGGTCGATGGTGTCCTGGCCCTGCCGGTGCCCGGGGTCGTCGATGACGCCGCAGCGCTCGGCCATCACGGCGAGCACGTCCTGCTCGTCGCTCCAGCGGTCGCCGAGTTCCAGGCCGAGCCAGTAGTGCCGGTCGCCGTTCGCGAGCTTGCGGTAGTGGGAGAGGTTGTTCTCGCGGGGTGTCGCCACGCTGCCCGCAATGCGGGTGCGGACGAGGTGGTCTACGAGCGCTGCGCGGGTCGGTATCGGCATGGGTCCATTGTGCCGTCGGTCCGGCTCGGCTCCGTCGGAGTCCGGCGCGCGGTTCCCCGCCCCCTCGGGGCGCCGACCCTGGGCGTTGTCGCTCAGCCGGGCCGGGTCAGGGCGAACCACAGCTCCATGCGGACGTCCGGGTCGTCCAGGTCGGCGTCCAGCAGGGCGGCGCAGCGCGCGACGCGCTGGCGGACGGTGTTGCGGTGCACGGCCAGGGCGGCGGCCGTGCGGTCCCAACTGCCGTGCAGGGACAGCCAGGTGCGCAGGGTCTCGGTGAGCGGCGTGCTGCCGCCGAGCGGGGCGAGCAGCGCCCGCGCGTGGGCGTCGGCCTCGGCGGGCGCGACGAGCGCGGCGAGGCCGGTCCCGTGGTGCCGTACGAGGGGGGCGCGGGTGGCGGCGGCCCGGCGCAGCGCCCGCGCGGCCTGCGCGTCGGCGGCGACGAGCGCGTCGGCCCCGGCTGGGGCGGAGACCCCGAGGGTCCAGCCGCGCTGCGGGGTGACCTCGCGGTCGGCGGGGACGAGGAGGGTGGTGTCCCGCGCGCCGGCCCCCTCGCCCTCGCTCTCGCCCCCGCCCCCGTCCTCACCGCTGCCGCCCCCGTCGCCGTCCCGGCCCGGGTCCACCAGCGTGCTGCCCAGGGCCGCCGCGAGGGACGCCGCCGTCGGCGCGGTGCCGTCGGGGGCGGCGCGCTGCGCCCGCGCGTGGACCACCCGCCAGGGCCCGGCGCCGAGGAGGGGCGCCACCGCCTGCGGGGCCGCTCCGAGCAGCAGCCGGACCAGGGCGGCGGAGCGGGCCGCCTCGGTGGCGCCCTGGAGGGGCGCGGTGAGCAGCGAAAGCAGCACGGCGGCGACCTGGGCGACGGTGTGGTCGCCCGGCTCGCGGCGCCGGGTCGCCACGCCCAGGGCCAGACCCTGCGGCCCGGCGAGCGCGTAGGCGGCCAGATGGGTGCCCGCGACGGTGTCGGTGCCGGAGGCGGGGGCGGGCGCGGGGCGGGGCCCGGCGGGGTGCAGCACCACTCCGGCGAGCCGGGCCAGGGCGGCCCGCGCGGCCTCGCCCGGCGGGGTGCCCGCGCTCTGGGCGGGGGTGCCGTCGGCGGCGTGCAGGGCCGCGTACCCGCCGAGGCGCGTCGCGAGCTGCCGCAGCAGCGCGGGCACCGGGTCGGGCCGGGCCGCGGCGGCCGCGAGCCCCTGCTGCGCCTGAGCGACGCGGCGCAGCTCGGTGTGCCTGGCCTCCGCCATGAGCTGCCACACGGCGCGCGCGACCCCGCTGAACGTGGTCCGGGGCGGCACCTCGAGCAGCGGCAGCCCGTACCGGTCGCAGGCCGCCACCAGCGCGGGCGGCACCGCCGCGTGCACGGGCGCGACCCCGAACCCGAGAGCGGCGCCGCCCGCCGCGACGATGCGGGACACGTACGCGTCCAGATGCGGACCCGCCTGCGCCCCGTCCGGTACGTGCACCCCGGCCGTGAGCAGCAGCTCACCCCCGAGCAGGTACGGGTACGGGTCGCTCATCTCCGAGGTGTGCACCCAGTGCACGGCGGTCCCCGCCGCGTCCGGGCCCGCGATCCGGCGCAGGCCCAGCTCCTCGTGGGCGAGGAGGGCGGTGAGGGGGACGGCGGGGGTGGGCGGGGCCGGTGAGACGGCCCCGGCGGCGGGCGGCGGGGGCGGCGGTGTGGCCCCGGCGGCGGGCGGCGGGGGTGGCTCGGCGGACGACACGATGGATGGTTCCTCCATCTCCGGCTCGGAGGGTGGAGGAAACGTACACTTCAGCGTCGCTTTCCGGCCACCTAGGGTCGTGCCGACCGGGCGCCGCGGGTACGGGCGGATGTCCCCGCGACCGGTCGCCTTCCGGCTCCATCCGCACGACACGCCACCGACCAAAAGCGCAAGGAGACCCGCCATGGCCGTGGACTACACCGTGATCGTCCTCTACCTCGCCGGGATGCTCGCGATGGGCTGGTGGGGCATGCGCCGCGCCCGGTCCAAGGCCGAGTTCCTGTTGGCGGGCCGCCGCCTCGGGCCGTGGATGTACTCCGGCACGATGGCCGCGATCGTCCTCGGCGGCGCCTCCACCATCGGCGGGGTCGGCCTCGGTTACACCCACGGCCTGTCCGGCGCCTGGATGGTCTTCACCATCGGCCTCGGCCTGCTGGCCCTGTCGGTCTTCTTCTCGGCCCGCATCGCCCGCCTGCGGGTCTACACCGTCTCCGAGATGCTCGACCTGCGCTACGGCGGCCGCGCCGGCGTCCTGTCCGGCGTCGTCATGTGGGGCTACACGCTGATGCTCGCGGTGACCTCCACCATCGCGTACGCCACCATCTTCGACGTCCTGTTCGACGTCCACCGCACGCTCGCCATCGTCATCGGCGGCTCCATCGTCGTCGCGTACTCCACGCTCGGCGGCATGTGGTCGATCACGCTCACCGACATGGTGCAGTTCGTCGTGAAGACCATCGGCGTCCTGCTCCTGCTCCTGCCGATCGCGGTCGTCAAGGCGGGCGGCTTCGGCGCGATGCGCGACGAGCTGCCCGGCGACTACTTCGAGCCGCTCGGCATCGGCGGCGAGACCATCTTCACGTACGTGCTGATCTACACCTTCGGCATGCTCATCGGCCAGGACATCTGGCAGCGGGTGTTCACCGCGCGCAGCGACAGGGTCGCCCGCTGGGGCGGCACGGTCGCCGGGACGTACTGCCTCGTGTACGCGCTCGCGGGCGCCGTCATCGGCACCGCGGCCAAGGTCATGTACCCGAACCTGCCCAGCGCCGACTCCGCGTTCGCGACCATCGTCAAGGACGAACTGCCCGTGGGCGTACGGGGCCTCGTCCTCGCCGCGGCGCTCGCCGCCGTGATGTCCACCTCGTCCGGGGCGCTCATCGCGTGCGCGACCGTGGCCAACAACGACATCTGGGCACGGCTGCGGGGCGCGACCGCGGGGGCTGCGGGGGCCTCGGGGGCCTCGGAGGCCGACCCGCACGACGAGGTGCGGGGCAACCGCGCCTTCATCCTCGTCATGGGAGTCGCCGTGATCGGCGTCTCCATCGCCATCGACGACGTCGTCCAGGCCCTGACCGTCGCCTACAACCTGCTCGTCGCGGGCCTGCTCGTGCCGATCCTCGGCGGACTGCTCTGGCGCCGGGGCACCGGCGCCGGGGCGCTCGCCGCCGTCGTCGCGGGCGGCGCCTCGGTCATCGGCCTGATGGGGCACTACGGCATCCTCGCCACCGAGCCCGTCTACTACGGGCTGCTCGCGTCGCTCGTGGTGTACGTCGTCGGCTCACTGGTGACCCGGCCCACCGACCCGGTGACGCTGGCGGCGTGGCGGGAGCGGGTCGCCGGGCGCGAGGCCGAGGCGGAGGTGCCCGTGACGGCCTGAGTTTCCCCCGGCCCTTCCCGGCCCCCTGGGCCCCGCCCGGCTTCCAGCCCGTCCGGCGCTTGAGG
The DNA here is from genome assembly GCF_030010595.1 of Streptomyces sp. CC224B. Taxonomy (NCBI): domain Bacteria; kingdom Bacillati; phylum Actinomycetota; class Actinomycetes; order Kitasatosporales; family Streptomycetaceae; genus Streptomyces; species Streptomyces sp. CC224B. Next base: position 15,592 of record NZ_JASCXL010000080.1, read on the forward strand.
ACGAGGCCGAAGGCCGATGAAGGCGGGGTCCAGGGGCGGCAGCCCCTGGTAGGGGAAAAGGGGCGGGTTCGGGGCGCCCCGCGAGGGTTCACACTGTTTACGTACATTCGCACCGTACATACGCAACACCAGGAGACACCGACCATGACCAGCACCGAGAACACCGCCCAGGGCACCCCCGCCGAGCCCCGCGGCCCGGTCGACTCCTCGCGGATCCCCCGCTACGCGGGCCCCGCCACCTTCGCCCGCCTGCCCCGCCTCGACGAGGTCGGCACCGCGGACGTGGCCGTCGTCGGCGTCCCCTTCGACTCGGGCGTCTCCTACCGCCCGGGCGCCCGCTTCGGCGGCAACGCCATCCGTGAGGCGTCCCGCCTGCTGCGCCCGTACAACCCGGCGCAGGACGCCTCCCCGTTCGCGCTCGCCCAGGTCGCCGACGCCGGCGACATCGCGGCGAACCCGTTCAACATCAACGAGGCCGTGGAGACCGTCGAGGCCGCCGCCGACGACCTGCTCGCCACCGGCGCCCGCATGATGACGCTCGGCGGCGACCACACCATCGCCCTGCCGCTGCTCCGCTCGGTGGCGAAGAAGCACGGCCCGGTGGCGCTGCTGCACTTCGACGCGCACCTGGACACCTGGGACACGTACTTCGGCGCCGAGTACACGCACGGCACGCCGTTCCGCCGGGCCGTGGAGGAGGGCATCCTCGACACCGAGGCCCTCAGCCACGTCGGCACGCGCGGCCCGCTGTACGGCAAGCAGGACCTCACCGACGACGAGAAGATGGGCTTCGGCATCGTCACCTCGGCGGACGTCTACCGCCGCGGCGCCGACGAGGTCGCCGACCAGCTCCGCCAGCGCATCGGCGACCGGCCGCTGTACATCTCCATCGACATCGACTGCCTCGACCCGGCGCACGCCCCGGGCACCGGCACCCCGGAGGCGGGCGGCATGACCTCCCGCGAGCTCCTCGAGATCCTGCGCGGCCTGGCCTCCTGCAACCTGGTCTCCGCCGACGTCGTGGAGGTCGCACCCGCCTACGACCACGCCGAGATCACCGCCGTGGCCGCGTCCCACACCGCGTACGAACTGACCACGATCATGTCCCGCCAGATCGCGGAGGCCCGTTCGAAGTGACCCACGACCACGACCTGGAACTGCGGCCCACGCCCGCGCAGACCGAGGCCGCCCTGAACCCGCCCGCCGGGCGCACCGGCGGCGACCTGGTCGTCGAGACCCTGCGCGGCCTCGGCGCGTCGACCGTCTTCGGCCTGCCCGGCCAGCACGCGCTCGGCATGTTCGACGCGCTGCGCCGCTCGGACCTGGCGTACGTCGGGCTGCGCGTGGAGAACAACGCGGGGTTCGCGGCGGACGCGTACGGCCGGGTGACCGGCGAGGTCGCGCCGCTGCTGCTCTCCACCGGGCCGGGTGCGCTGATGTCGCTCGCCGCGCTCCAGGAGGCCGCGGCGGCGAGCGCGCCGGTGCTCGCGATCGGCAGCCAGGTCCCCGTCGCCGGGCTCGGCGGCGGGCGCCACGGCTATCTGCACGAGCTGCGCGACCAGCAGGCCTCGTTCCGGGACGTGGTCAAGTCCGTCCACACGGTCCGTACGCAGTCCCAGATCCCGTCCGCGCTCGCGGCGGCCTGGGAGTCGGCGCTCACCGCGCCGCACGGGCCGGTGTGGGTGGAGATCCCCCAGGACGTCCTCCTCGCGGAGACGTCCCTGCCCGTCGTCACAGCGGTGGACGCCACACCACGCGAGCTGGTCCCGCGCCCCGAGCTGACCGCCGTAGCGGCGGACCTCCTGACGCGGGCCGAGCGCCCGGTGATCGTCGCGGGCGGCGGCGTGGTCCGCGCGGACGCCGCCGGCAAGCTCCGCGCGCTCGCCGAGAAGCTGAACGCGCCCGTCGTCACCACCTTCGGCGGCAAGGGCGCCTTCCCCTGGGAGCACCCGCTGTCCCTCCAGTCGTGGCTGGAGGACCGGCACACCACCGACTTCCTGGAGGACGCCGACGTCCTCCTCGTGGTCGGCTCGGGCCTCGGCGAACTCTCCTCGAACTACCACACGTTCCGCCCCCGCGGCCGGGTGATCCAGATCGAGGCCGACCCGGGCAAGCTGGAGTCCAACCACCCGGCGCTCGGCATCCACGCGGACGCCCGCCTGGCCCTGTCCGCGCTCCTGGAGACGGTGGGGGAGCGGCCCGACCCGGCGGCGCCCGAGCGGGTCGCGGCGGTGCTGGCGAGGGTCCGCGAGCGCATCGCAGCCCAGGACCTGACCCTGGAGCAGCAGGTCCTGGCCTCGGTGCGGGCCGCCCTGCCCTCCGACTCCCCGTCCTTCTGGGACATGACGATCCTGGCCTACTGGGCGTGGTCGGCCTTCGACGCCCGCCGCCCCAACACCATGCACTCCGCCCAGGGCGCGGGCGGCCTCGGCTACGGCTTCCCGGCCGCGCTGGGAGCGGCCGCCGCGGACCCCACCCGCCCCGTCCTCGCCGTCTCCGGCGACGGCGGCGCGATGTACTCGATCGCCGAGCTCGCCACGGCACGCCAGTACGACCTGAACGTCACCTGGCTGATCGTCGACGACGGCGGCTACGGCATCCTGCGCGAGTACATGACGGACGCGTTCGGCGAGCCGACGGCCACGGAGCTGACCCGCCCCGACTTCGTCGCGCTCGCGCACTCCTTCGGCGTCCCGGCCACCCGCACGACCCCGGACCACCTGCGCGACGACCTGACGAAGGCCCTCTCCGAACCGGGCCCGTCGGTGGTGGTCCTCCCGGCTCTGCTGCGGATGTTCGCGCCTACGCACGTCGACGGGGGCTGATCACCCGGGGGGTCGGCCGCGCGGCAGCCCGAGTTCCGCCCATACCGTCTTGCCGATCCCGTACGCGCGGGGGCGACACCCCCACCGCTCCGACAGGGTGACCACGAGGGCCAGGCCCCGGCCGTGCTCGTCGTCGGCCCCCGCCGCACACGGCGCGGGCCGCTCGCTGTTCGCGTCGGCGACCTCGATCCGCAACCGCCGGTCGAGGCGGACGATCCGTACGCCGATCTCCCGGCCCGCGGGCACGTACGCGTGCCGGATGGAGTTGGTGACCAGCTCGGAGAGCACCAGCACGGCGGTGTCCGCCACGTCGCCGTCGACTTTCCAGACAACGAGCTGCTCACGCAGCAGGGCTCGGGCACGACCTGCGCTGCGGGGGGTGCGGGGTAGTTGCCACCTGGCTTCGAAGCATTCGGGGCCTGCCGGTTGCGGGGACGCGGTGTGGGCTGACACAGGTACCTCCAGGGCGACGCCGGTCGCAACATCTCTAGAGATGTTGTTTCTGCCGCCAGTGAAGCGAAGCCCCTCGTAGGGCGTCAAGACATCTCTAGAGATGTACACCCGTACCGGTGAGGTCGAGCGTGGCTACGTCACGCGGTGCGCGGTACTTAAGGTGTCCGGAGACGACAGGAGGAGGTCGGATGAGCGGGCGCAGCAGGGAACGCCAGGCCAAGTACCAGCGCATTGCCGCCGAGCTGAGGGCAGGGATCGAGGCCGGTGACTACGAGCCGGGGCAACGGCTGCCCGGCGAGAACGACCTCATGGCCGCCCATGGCGTTGCGCGTATGACGGCCCGGCAGGCGCTCGCGCTCCTGCAGGCGGAGGGGCTCGTCGAGGCTCGTAAGGGCGCCGGGGTGTTCGTCCGGGATTTCAAGCCGATCCGGCGGCGCGGCGTCGAACGCCTCGCTCACGCGCAGTGGGGTGCGGGACGTTCCGTCTGGGCCGCTGACGTCGGTGAACGCGACCTGGTGGTCGACTCCGTCGAGGTGGCCGAGGAGGACGCTCCGGCCGCGGTGGCGGACATCCTGGGCCTCGGTGAGGAGGGCCGCGTCTGTGTTCGGAGGCGCCGGTTCGTCCTCGACGACAAGCCGGTGCTGCTCTCCGTCTCGTACCTTTCGGCGGAGCTGGTCGGGGAGACGCCCATCGCCCAGCCGGACACCGGTCCCGGCGGTACGTACGCAAGGCTCGAAGAACTCGGGCGCCGTCCGGTCCGGTTCCGCGAGGAGGTGCGCTCACGTATGCCCAACAGCGAGGAGTCCGCCCACCTGCGTATGTCGCCGGGCATGCCGGTCATGCTCATCGGCCGCACCGCGTTCGACGAGCAGGGTCGTGCCGTCGAAGTCAACGAGATGGTCCTTGACGCCTCGGCTTACGTCTTGGAGTACAACTTCGAGGCCTGACATCGGCTCCGTGGACGCGCCCGGAGGGTGGACCGTGCGAAGCGGGGCCAGAGAGGAAGTGCGGAGATGCCGTTGCTCTCGTCTGAGTGGTGCGAGAGCAGTTACAGCGGCCAGAACGGCGAGTGTGTTGAGGCCCGTTCGGTAGCCCGGGGCCTCGATGTGCGTGACTCCACGGCTTTCGCGGAGCCGATGCTGACCTTTTCCGCTCCTGCCTGGACCACTTTCCTCGTCGGAGTCAAGGCGGGCGTCCTGGACGCGGGTCCTCGCTCACCGCATCGGTGCCGATAGGGCTGTTGGGATACCGGGCTGTCGTTTCTGTCCTGCGGTGAGGGACCACCTGAGCGTGGAGGGGGCGGCCACCTTGATGATGGCCCCTGCCCTGGCCTTCTTCAGGCTCTGTTCGTTGTACGCACTGCTGACTTCGCCCTTCACGCAACTAAGGGGGAAGTGCATACCCATGGGCTGAAGGGTCACCTTGAGCGTGCCCTTGCCCTGGCAGTTGACGAGTACGGACAGCGGGCCTTCGCCGATTCGCCGGGGAGGGACGCTCGTCCCACCTCTGCGATCAACGTGCTCACGTCGGCCTGCGAGCAGCCGGTGTCAGCAGGCTCCTGGATGTTCCGGTGGGCTCGTGTGCCCGTCACGTCCTGCCCGGGTGGCGGTGGGCGACGAAGGTCACGGGGGCGGAATCGTATCTTCGTGCAACCTTCACCCACACCGGTGAGTCATGTGAGGCGAGTGCGCTGGGGGCGCACGCGTACGTACTTCGAGGGGGAACCTCCATGACGCACCATCTGTCCATATCCCGCCGTGCCCGCGTGCTGAGCGCGGGAGCGGCCGTCGCCGTGCTCGCGCCGCTCGGCGCGGTCGCCGTCGCCGCCCCGGCCACCGCCGCGGCACCGAAGGTGAAGTGCACCTCCGCGCAGGCCGGCCTGGCCGCGAAGCTGGAGAAGGACATCACCGCCGCCCTGAAGAACCGCAAGGGCACCATCGCGGTCGGGCTGCAGGACAAGAGCACCAAGACGACGTGCGCGCTGCGCGGCTCGACCTCGTTCGACTCGGCGAGCGTCGTCAAGGTGACCGTACTGGCCACGCTGCTGTGGGACGCGAAGAAGAACGACCGGTACCTCACGGACCGCGAGTCCGACCTCGCCACCGCCATGATCACCAGGTCCGACAACAACGCCACCAGCACGCTGTGGCGGCAGCTCGGCGTGGGAAAGATCAAGAAGTTCCTGGCCGAGGCCAAGATGACCAAGACCGTGCCCGGCGCGGACGGCTACTGGGGCCTCACCCGCATCAACGTCACCGACGAGCAGAAGCTCCTCGCGCTGATCACCGCCAAGAACTCCGTCCTCAGCGACAACGCCCGGGCGTACATCCTCAAGCTCATGAACAAGGTCGTCCGCGACCAGCGCTGGGGCACCCCGGCCGGGGCGCCCTCCGGCGTGAAGATCCACGTCAAGAACGGGTGGCTGCCGCGGGCCACGCACGGGTGGCGCGTCCACAGCGTCGGCGCCTTCAAGGGCGGCGGCCACGACTACACGATCTCCGTGCTCACGCACGGCAACAGCAGCATGCAGTACGGCGTCGACACCATCCAGAAGGTGTCCAAGGCCATCCACAAGGACCTGACGCCCCGCGCGTCGGGGGCCCTGCGCTACGTGCCCACGGACACGCCGAAGGAAGCGGCCGTGCCCGCGCCTCCGCAGGGCTGATCTGATCTGACCTGTCCTGGACTCTTCCGCCCGCGCGGCTCTGGTCACCGGTCCGGCCGCCCGTTCGGGCTCGGCCCGGCGACCGGGTGAAAAGTCTGACCCTTCGCGCAACTTATGCCGCGGCATCCCGGTTGGGCCCGGTATGGGCACCCGTACGGGGTGCCGTGGCATTCGCGGGAAGGGGCGCTCAGTGACCATGAGCTCTACGAACAAGAAGGTGCTGGCCGGGTCGATGCTGACGCTGGCCGCGACGGGTATGGCCGTTACGTCGGCCGCGGCCGACGAGGACGTCCACGGGCACTACGGGCAGAACATCGAGATCATCCGTGACGTCTGCCCGACCGTTCAGGACATCGACGCCGTCATCACCATCGAGGTGCTGGACCAGGCGCGTGCGTTCCAGTGCAACGAGATTCGGCAGAAGTCGCGGTACGTGAGTGACGCGGGGGCTCCTGCGTTGCCGGTTCTGGGCATGGTGCAGGGCTAGGGCTGGCGGGGGCGCCCTGGGCGGTTGTCGCTGGGCCTCCGCCCAGGCCCGGGGTGCCCCGGGGGCCTCCGGGCGGGGCCCGCGTTCCGCCGCCTCACCCGCCCGCCCACCCGTACCACCCCGGCGCCCGGCCCGGCCCCGACCTGGCGGCTTCCCGCCCGGCGGTCGGCCTTCCGCCGCTGCCGCGACGATGTTTTCCCACCCGCCCACCCGTGCTGCCCTGGCGTTCGGGCGTCCGGCCCCGACCTGGCGGCTTCCCACCCGGTGGTGGGTGTTCCGCCGCTGACGCGGCGGTGTTACCCAGCCGCCCACCTGTGCGGCCCCGGTGCAGGGCCCGGCCCCGACCTGGCGGCTTTCCGCTCGGTGGTCGGCTTTCCGCCGCTGCCGCGGCGATGTTTTCCCACCCGCCCACCCGTGCTGCCCTGGCGTTCGGGCGTCCGGCCCCGACCTGGCGGCTTCCCACCCGGTGGTGGGTGTTCGGCCGCTGCCGCGGCGATGTCTCCCGCTCGCCCACCCGTGCGGCCCCGGCGTTCGGGCGTCCGGCCCCGACCTGGCGGCTTCCCGCTCTGCCGCCTTTGCTGCCGCTTCGCAGCGGTGGGTTGGCTGTCAGCCCGTCCGGCGTTTGAGGACGAGCGCGCCAGCGCGATGCAGGAGCGGGCGGCAGGGAGCGGCGAGCCCGTCCGGTGGCCGAGGGCGACGCGCGCGTCAGCGCGGTGGGCGGGCGGGTGGCGGGAAGAGCCCGTCCGGGGCCGCGGGGCTGTGCCCGAGGGGGCGGGCGGGTGGGTGGGGGAAGAGCCCGTCCGGGGCTGCGCGGCTGCGGGCAAGGGGGCGGGTGGGTGGGAGAAGAGCCCGACGGTGAGCAAGGCCGAGGCACACCACGCCCAGAGCCCCACTCAAGCGCAGAGCCATCGTTTTGTTGCGGCGGGATGAAAAGCGCAGCGTCCCGTGTTGGGCCTCTCGGCAGGTCAGACGGTGGGAGGCGGACACGTGACGGAGCGGCCGGAGCAGCCGGAGCAGCGGAACCGGGCCGGGCAGCCGGAGGAGCCCGGGCCACGGAGCCAGGCTGCGCGGCCGAAGGAGCCCGAGCCGCAGAGCCAGGCGAAGCAAGGCCCGGCCGAGCGGCCGGAGCGAGCAGAGCGTCTCCGGCCTAGGAGCGAGGCGAAGCAGCCGCCGCAGCCCGAGTCGCAGAACGACGCCAAGCCGCCGAAGGCCCAGGCCCCGGTCGGCCAGCCCGAGGCCGGAAGCCGGCCCCAGTCGCCAAGCCAGGCCCACCCGCCGAAGGCCCAGGCCCCGGTCGACCAGCCCGAGGCCGGAGGCCAAGCCAAGCCGCCGCAGGCTCAAGGCCAGCCCGGCCAGGCCGGAGGCAGAGCCGGAGCTGACGCTGCGGTCGAAGCGCGGCCCACCCCCCAGGCCCAGCCGCCAAGCTGGGCCAAGCGGTTGTGGGCCTATGCCTGGCGGTATCCGAAGGACGTCGTGCTGGCGCTCGGGTCCTCGCTGGGCGGCATGGCCGTCATGGCCGTCGTACCGCTGCTCACCAAGGTCGTCATCGACGACGTGATCGGGGACCACAGCCGGGACATGGCGCCGTGGGCCGGGGCCCTGATCGGGGCCGCGGTGCTCGTGTACGTGATGACGTACATCCGCCGGTACTACGGCGGCCGCCTCGCCCTCGACGTGCAGCACGACCTGCGTACGGAGATGTACGACACGATCACCGCGCTGGACGGGCGGCGGCAGGACGAGCTGTCGACCGGGCAGGTCGTGGGCCGGGCCACCAGTGATCTGCAGCTGATCCAGGGGCTGCTGTTCATGCTGCCCATGACCATCGGGAACGTCCTGCTGTTCCTGATGTCCCTGGTGATCATGGCGTGGCTGTCGCTGCCGCTCACCCTCGTCGCGCTCGCCGTCGCGCCCGCGCTGATGTGGATCGCCCGCCGCAGCCGTACGAAGCTCCACCCCGCCACCTGGTACGCGCAGGCGCAGGCCGCCGCCGTCGCGGGCGTCGTCGACGGCGCCGTCAGCGGCGTGCGCGTGGTGAAGGGCTTCGGGCAGGAGGAGCAGGAGACCGGCAAGCTGCGCGAGGTGAGCCGCAGGCTGTTCGCGGGGCGGTTGCGGACCATCCGGCTGAACTCCCGCTACACGCCCGCCCTGCAGGCCGTGCCCATGCTCGGGCAGGTCGCGATGCTCGCGCTCGGCGGCTGGCTCGCGGTGGAGGGGAAGATCACGCTGGGGACGTTCGTGGCGTTCTCGACGTACCTGGCGCAGCTCGTGGGCCCTGTGCGGATGCTCGCCATGGTGCTCACCGTCGGGCAGCAGGCCCGCGCGGGCGCCGAGCGCGTCCTGGAGCTCATCGACACCCGGCCCGCGATCAAGGACGGGACGAAGGAGCTGCCCGCCGACGCCCCCGCGACCGTTGAGTTCGACGACGTGTCGTTCGGGTACGACGGGGGTAAGGTCCCCGTCCTGGACGGGCTCAGTTTCGAGATCCGGCCCGGCGAGACCCTCGCCGTCGTCGGCTCGTCCGGCAGCGGCAAGTCCACCGTCTCGCTGCTGCTGCCCCGGTTCTACGACGTGACGCGCGGGGCCGTCCTCATCGGCGGCCACGACGTGCGCGAGCTGACGCAGGAGTCGCTGCGCGCCGCCATCGGCCTCGTACCCGAGGACTCCTTCCTCTTCTCCGACACCGTGCGCGCCAACATCGCGTACGGCAAGCCCGACGCGACGGACGAGGAGATCGAGCGGGCCGCGGGCGCCGCGCAGGCGGACCGGTTCATCGCCGAGCTGCCCGAGGGCTACGACACGAAGGTCGGCGAGCACGGGCTCACCCTCTCCGGCGGCCAGCGCCAGCGCCTCGCCCTCGCCCGCGCCATCCTCACCGACCCGCGGCTGCTGGTTCTGGACGACGCCACCTCCGCCGTCGACGCCCGCGTCGAGCACGAGATCCACGAGGCGCTCCAGCAGGTCATGGAGGGCCGCACGACCCTCCTCATCGCGCACCGCCGCTCCACCCTGAACCTCGCCGACCGCATCGCCGTCCTCGACGACGGCCGCCTCGCCGCGATCGGCACGCACGCGGAGCTGGAGCGCACCTCACCGCTGTACCGGCGGCTGCTCACCGACCCGGACGAGCTGGGCGGCGTCTCGCCCGGCCACACCGCGCCCCGGACGGCGGACACCCCCGAGGACACCTCCGTACGCGACGAGCTGGACGCCGAGTTCGACGCCGAGCGCGGCATCACCCCCAGGCTGTGGACGGGCGACCGCGAGCCCAAGGACACCGCGCTGTCCGGCTCCCCGGCCACCCCCGAGCTGCTCGCCCAGGTCGAGGCGCTGCCGCCCGCCACCGAGACCCCCGGCATCGACGAGGCGCGCGCCGTCGCCCCCGAGGAGTCGTACGGCCTGCGCAGGCTGCTGCGCGGCTTCGGGGCGCCGCTGCTGCTCAGCCTCCTGCTCGTGGCCCTCGACGCGGGCATGGGCCTGCTGCTGCCCGTGCTCATCCGGCACGGCATCGACGAGGGCGTCACCCGGCTCGCGCTCGGCGCCGTGTGGGCGGCGTCCGGGCTCGCGCTCGCCGCTGTCGCCGTGCAGTGGGCGGCGCAGACCGCCGAGATCCGCATGACGGGCCGCACCGGCGAGCGCGTCCTGTACGCGCTGCGCCTGAAGATCTTCACGCAGTTGCAGCGGCTCGGGCTCGACTACTACGAGCGTGAGCTGACCGGGCGCATCATGACGCGGATGACGACGGACGTGGACGCCCTGTCCACGTTCCTGCAGACCGGTCTCGTCACCGCCTTCGTCTCCGTCGTCACCTTCTTCGGCATCATGGCCGCCCTGCTCGTGATCGACGTCCAGCTCGCGCTGGTGGTCTTCGCGACGCTCCCGCTGCTCGCCGTCGCCACGTACTTCTTCCGCCGGGCGAGCGTGAAGGCGTACGAACTGGCCCGCGAGCGTGTGTCCGTGGTCAACGCCGACCTCCAGGAGACGGTGGCCGGGCTCAGGATCGTGCAGGCGTTCCGGCGCGAGCGGACGGGCGGCGAGCGGTTCGCGGCCCACAGCCGCGCCTACCGCCAGGCGCGGGTGCGCGGCCAGTGGCTGATCTCCGTGTACTTCCCGTTCGTGCAGCTCCTGTCCTCGGTCGCGGTGGTCGCCGTGCTCGTCGTGGGCGCGCACCGCGTGGACGCCGGGACGCTCACCACCGGCGCGCTGGTGGCGTACCTGCTCTACATCGACCTGTTCTTCGCGCCCGTGCAGCAGCTCTCCCAGGTCTTCGACGGCTACCAGCAGGCCACCGTGTCGCTCGGCCGCATCCAGGAGCTGTTGCGCGAGCCCACCTCCACCAAGGCCCCCGACGAGCCGCTGGACGTGCTCTCCCTGCGCGGCGAGATCGCCTTCGAGGGCGTCGAGTTCGCGTACGGGGCCGACGGCGCGGTCCCGGCCGCGGACGCTCCCGGTGCCCCCGCGGGGGAGACCGCGCTCAGCGGCATCGACCTGCGCATCCCCGCGGGCCAGACCGTCGCGTTCGTCGGCGAGACCGGCGCGGGCAAGTCCACGCTCGTCAAGCTCGTCGCCCGCTTCTACGACCCGACGGCCGGCCGTGTCACCGTCGACGGCACCGACCTGCGCGCCCTGGACCTGACCGCGTACCGGCACCGCCTCGGCGTCGTGCCGCAGGAGGCCTACCTGTTCGCGGGCACGGTCCGCGACGCCATCGCCTACGGCCGCCCCGACGCCACCGACGCCCAGGTCGAGGCGGCGGCCCGCGCGGTCGGCGCGCACGACATGATCGCCACCCTCGAGGGCGGCTACCTGCACGAGGTCGCCGAGCGCGGCCGCAACCTGTCCGCGGGCCAGCGCCAGCTCATCGCCCTGGCCCGCGCCGAGCTCGTCGACCCCGACATCCTGCTCCTGGACGAGGCCACCGCCGCCCTGGACCTCGCCACCGAGGCCCAGGTCAACCAGGCCACCGACCGCATCGCGGGCCGCCGCACGACGCTGGTCGTCGCCCACCGGCTCACCACCGCCGCCCGCGCGGACCGCGTCGTCGTCATGGACCACGGCCGCGTCGCGGAGGACGGCACCCACGCCGAGCTGCTCGCGCGCGGCGGGCGGTACGCGGAGCTGTGGCGGACGTTCGTGGGGGAGCCGGTGGAAGCCTGACGGCCCGGCGGTCCGGCGGCCCGGCGTCCGATGCGGCCCGCCGGGCGCCCGGAGCCGGGCCGCCCGCGCGGTACGCGGCTCCGTACACGACTCGGTACGCGGCTTCCCGCCCGACTCGGTACGCGGCTCAGTACGCCGACTCGATGTCGGTGATCTTCCGCGTCGCGAGGTCGGACCGCACCGTCAGGTACGTGTACGTGCGCTCCTCGCCGGTGCCCCAGGTCAGCCGCACCGTGGACGTCGTCTTGCCCATGCCGCTGTCGCCCGCGGTCACGCGCCAGGCGGTGGGCACGTGCGCCGCGCGCAGTACGCCGTCCGCGTCGTGGCGCCGCTCCCAGACGGCGAGGCGGTCGCGCAGGTCCGCGGTCAGGTAGAAGTTCCGCAGCTCGGCGGCGGCCCGCGCGGAGCCCGCCTCGTCGGCCATGTCGACGTACGCGCCGTAGAAGTGCGCGACCCGCTCGTAGGCGGGGCCGGGGCTGCCGCTGCGCGGGGGCGCCTGGCCCGGCCCGTCGGCGGGGGCCGTCCCGGTCTCGGGGGTGGCCGAGACGGAGGACGGCACGGCGGCCGCGGCGGCGAGGACGACGGCGACGAGGGCGGCGCGGGGACCGAAGCGGCGGCGCGCCGGGCGTGACAGGTGCCGTGACGGGCGCCGTAACGGGCTTATCGAGGTCATGACAGACCCACCTTTCGCGTTCTGCTCCGTACTCGCGTTCTACTCCGTAGGGGCACGGGTATCTGCCGCGAGTTGTGTCAAACCTGAAAACTGGCAGGGACGATTCCGCAACCGTCGGATGCGTGTCCGGCGTCCGTACGTCAGTACGCTGATGCCGGTGTGACGGGAGGGCTCGTCGTGAACAGTGGTCGGATCCGGAGCCGCCTCGCGGCGGGTGCCGCCGCGCTCGCCGTCGCCCTGCTGTGCGCGCTCGCGGGTCCCGGCGCGGGCACCGCCCACGCCGCGTCGCCCTGCCCCGGCCACAAGATCCGCACCCTCGCCTTCGCCACCGGCAAGGTCGTCCTCTACAAGAAGCGCGGCTTCGTGTGCGCGGTGACGTACGCCAAGAACACCCGCGGCCGCAAGCCGATGGCGATCAGTGTGCAGGCGCGCGGCAGCCGCCCGGTGCGGGACGCGGGCCGCTACGTGCGCCTTGCGGGCCCGGTGAAGGTGCACGCGGGCCACCGCTGCGTATGGGTCAGGGGCAGCGTGAGCGGCCGCGGTGTCAGCACGGGCTGGACCCTGTGCTGAGGGAGCGCCGCTCCTGAGCCCGTGGCATCCCGAGGGCGCCCGTCCGTCCGCTCACCGGACGCCCCTGTCCCGTAAGTGAATGTTCCTGCCGGGGCGTTGGCGGCGTATCGCTCATATGCCCGCAATGCGGCCTGGTGTGCGGCCCGTTGCTCCGTTAGGTTCCGGGGAACCGCCGCGCCGACAGGGAGGACGCATGCGCAAGGCGCTCAGATGGGTGCTGTCGCTCACGGTGCTGATAGGCACCGCGGGCTACACCGGAACCACGGTGGCCACCGCCGACGAGGCCGGGACGCCCGCCACCGGCTCCGGGGCACCCGCCGCCACGACCGACATCAAGGACCGGCTCCTCGCGATCAAGGGCATGAGCCTCATCGAGGAGAAGCCGTACGACGGCTACCGCTTCTTCGTCCTGAACTACCGGCAGCCGGTCGACCACCGGCACCCCTCCAAGGGCACCTTCCAGCAGCGCATCACCGTGCTGCACAAGGACACCGCCCGCCCCACCGTCTTCCACACCTCCGGCTACGGCCTGAACACCAACCCGGGCCGCTCCGAGCCGACCCGCATCATCGACGGCAACCAGGTGTCGATGGAGTACCGCTTCTTCACCCCCTCGCGGCCCGACCCGGCGAACTGGAAGAAGCTCGACATCTGGCAGGCCGCCAGCGACCAGCACCGGATCTTCAAGGCCCTCAAGCCCCTCTACACCAAGAAGTGGCTGTCCACCGGCGCCTCCAAGGGCGGCATGACGGCCACGTACTTCGAGCGCTTCTACCCGCGCGACATGGACGGCGTGGTCGCGTACGTGGCGCCGAACGACGTGAACAACGACGAGGACTCCGCCTACGACCGGTTCTTCGAGACCGTCGGCACCAAGGAGTGCCGCACGAGGATCGAGGCCGCGCAGCGCGAGGCGCTGGAGCGCCGCAAGCCGCTGAAGAAGAAGTACGCCGCCTACGCGGCCGAGAACGACTACACCTTCCACACCGTCGGCACCCTCGACAAGGCCTTCGAGGCCGTCGTCCTCGACGTGAACTGGGGCTTCTGGCAGTACCAGCAGTCCACGACGGCCTGCGCGCAGGTGCCGGCCGCGGCGAGCGCGAGCGACCAGGAGCTCTTCGACTGGATCGACCGGGTCGGCGGCTGGTCCTCCTACACCGACCAGGGCCTGGAGTACTACACGCCGTACTACTACCAGGCCGGTACGCAGCTCGGCTCGCCCGACATCGAGCAGCCCTGGCTGGCCGATCTGAGCCGCTACGGCTACCAGCCGCCGCGGAACTTCGTGCCGCGTGAGATCTCGATGCGCTTCCAGAAGCACGCCATGAAGGACGTCGACCGCTGGGTGCGCACCCACTCCCACCGGATGATGTTCGTGTACGGCGAGAACGACCCGTGGGGCGCCGAGCCGTTCCGCCCCGCCCGCGGGGCGAAGCACGACTCGCACGTCTTCACGGCGCCGGGCGCCAACCACGGCGCGAACGTCGCCGGCCTCACCGCCGCCGACAGGGCCAAGGCCACGCAGCGCATCCTCGCCTGGGCCGGCGTGCCCGCGGCGAAGCCCGCGCCGTACGACGCGAAGCTGGACCGGGAGCGCCGCGACCGCCACAACTCGCTGCGGCCGTAGCCCGCGCGGGTGCGTCCCTGGCCCACCCCTTCCCGAACCGGGGGCTCCGCCCCGGACCCCCGGCTCGTCAAACGCCGGAGAGGCTGTTCCCAGCCTCTCCGGCGTTCTCCGTGGAGCCCCCGCTAGGGCAGCCGCACCGCGCAGCCCACCGGACGGGCCCCGCCCACCGCCACGTACAGGTCGGTGCCCGGCGCGCACGCCGCCCGCGTGCGGACGACGGCCGCCACCCGGTACTCCGGGCGCCGCCGGCCCGAGCCGTCGCAGGCGGTCTCCCGCACCTCGCCCCGCCCGGACCCGTACACGCAGTCACCGGCGACGGTGCGCGGCCCGCCCCCGCCGCCGGGGTCCCCGGGGTGCGGCGGCTCCAGGTTCCGCATGCAGGCGTAGCCCCGCGGCACCGCGCCGTCCCCGTCCTCGTCGGTGGCCGGGCGGGCCTGGCTGATGTGCAGGACGAAGTCGGTGCGCGCGGGGCAGGCCGGGCCCTCGCCGACGCGCCCGGTGTGGCGGGCGACGACGCGCGCGGCGGCCCGCTCGCTGCCGCACGGCACCTCCGTGACCCGCGCGCGCCCGCGCGACGCGCAGGCGTCGGCGCCGAGGAACACGCCACCGGTCCCGACGGGCCCGACGGTGCGCACCGGCTTCTCCGAGGCCGCCCGGGAGGCGCCCGGGCCCTGGCACCCCGTCAGCAGCAGGGCGGCGGCCAGCAGCGCGCCCCCGCACGCCGCCGTCGCCCCGGTCGCCCGCATGGCAGCCCCCCCGCTCCCCGGCCATGTGCACCCAGCGTGACCCCGGCGGGCGGGGCCACGCCAGGCGCTCCGGGGGCTTTGCGCTCGTTGGCGGCGGGGCCGGGCGCGGGCGGCGTACCGCCCGTACGCCCGTCAGCCGCCGGTGGCGTACGGCTCGTACGAGAGTCCGTGGCCGATCGGGTACAGCACCTGCCCGGGGTCGTCC
This sequence comes from Streptomyces sp. CC224B, assembly GCF_030010595.1. Classification (NCBI taxonomy): domain Bacteria; kingdom Bacillati; phylum Actinomycetota; class Actinomycetes; order Kitasatosporales; family Streptomycetaceae; genus Streptomyces; species Streptomyces sp. CC224B. Next base: position 31,000 of record NZ_JASCXL010000080.1, read on the forward strand.
GGGTGCGGCACGGGCACCGGCAGGCGTCCCTCGGGCCGGGCGCGGCCCGCGAGCACGCGGGCGGCGGCGCGCAGTTCGACGTCCGTCCAGGAGTAGGTGGCGAGGGCCGCGGTGGCCGGGGGGAGGTCCTGCGGGGTGCGGACCGCGAGCGTGACGACGGGCACGCCGGTCGCGGCGAGCGCGCTGACCAGGCCGTGCTGCGCGTCCCCGGCCGTGACGTCGTACGTGGTGACGAGCACCGCGTCCCGGCCCGCGGCGGCGGCGACCGCCGCCTCGACGGCCTCCTCCGCCGGGGCGGAACCGGTGCTCAACGCCTCGGCGCGGAACCCCAGTTCACTCAGCGCGGTGGCGAGAACGGCGGTCGGCGGCCCGGTCGTGCCGGTCGGCGACACCGGGTCGGCGCCGACGACGAGCAGGTTCGCGTGGCGGTCGGGGGACAGCGGAAGCAGCCCGCCGTCGTCGCGCAGCAGCGTGGTGGTGCGGTCGGCGATGCGGTCGGCGGCGGCGAGGTGGGCCGCGCCGCCGACGGCCTCGTCCAGGCCGTCCAGCGGCACGTACGGGTCCGCGAAGAGGCCGAGCTTCGCCTTGAGCTCCAGGACGCGCAGCACGGACGCCTCCAGGCGCTCCTCGCTCAGCTCGCCCTCGCGCACGGCCCGTACGACCGCGTTCCAGGCGAGTTCGGGCCGCGGCGGGTTCAGGAGCTGGTCGACGCCCGCCTTGAGGGCCAGCACGGCCACCCGGTCGTCGCCGTACGTGGTGCGCACGCCCCGCATGGACAGCGAGTCCGTGACGATCAGGCCGTCGTGGCCGAGCTGCTCGCGCAGCACGCCGGTGACGATCGGGTACGAGAGCGTGGCCGGCTCCAGCGCCGGGTCGAGGGCGGGGACGACGATGTGCGCGGTCATCACCGCGTCGACCCCGGCGGCGAGCGCCGCGCGGAACGGCGGGGCGTCCAGTTCCTCCCACTGCTCGCGGCTGTGGTGGATGGTCGGCAGCGCGCTGTGGCTGTCGGTCTCGGTGTCGCCGTGGCCGGGGAAGTGCTTGGCGGCCGAGGCGATCCCGGCGGCGCGGAAGCCCTCGATCTGCGCGGTCACGAAGTCCGCGACGGCGTCGGGTCCCGCGCCGAACGACCGTACGCCGATGACGGGGTTGGCCAGGTTCACGTTCACGTCGGCGGACGGCGCGTAGTTCTGGAGGACGCCGAGCGCGCGCAGCTCGGCCCCCGCGATGCGGGCCGCCTCGCGCACGTCGTCGCGGGACCCGCCCGCGCCCAGCGCCATCGCGCCCGGCAGCAGCGTGGCGGGCGCCCCGACGCGGGCGACGACGCCGTGCTCCTGGTCGATGGTGAGCAGCAGCGGCACCCCGGGCGACTGCCCGAGGGCGGCGCGCTGCACGTCGTTGGAGAGCGTGGCGAGCTGGCGCGGGTCGCGGGTGTTGTGGGCCCAGCCGAAGTAGATGAGCCCGCCGGGCCGGTACTTCGCGACGGCCTCGGCGGCCGTGCGGACGCCCAGCTCCCGCTCGTTGGCCTCGATGTCGGCCGGGTCCGGTTCGGTGGCGTGGTGCCCGTACACGTGCAGGACGAAGAGCTGGCCGACCTTCTCTTCGAGGGTCATACGGGACACGAGGGAGCGGAGGTCCGCAGGGGCTTCAGGGGCACTGTGGGAGTCGTGAGGCACCTGCCCACGGTGATCCCGAGGGGTGCGGCGGGTCAAGGGCCGGGCGGTACGGACCGGTTGCCGATGGGGATCGCTACGGGGTGCACGGCAGGGGCCCCCGCGCCCGCGAGGAGCCCGCCGCGCGCTCAGGGGCGCGGGCAAGGGGCCGCCACCGGCGCTAGGGAGGGGGCGCACCGGCGGCGGCGCGCTGCCGGCCGCGGGCGGCGGAGAGGGTGGTCAGCGGTCGCAGCCAGCAGCGATGCCGACACCGCCTCGCGGTGACTCTCCGACAGCGTGTTCGTTGGACGATCGGGCCGCCGTCCGGGTTCCCCGGAGCGTCCGGATGGTGGGAAGTCGGGGCGGACGGGGGCCGTGGGGCTGGGGGTGTCGGTCGCCGTGGCGCCGGGTCTGGCTGAGGGGTTCCGCTCGGGAGGGGGCGGGCGGCGGTCGGCGTACGGCGCAGGGCAGTGGGTGTGCGCGGTCGGCGGCTGGCGGAGGGCAGGCGGCGGTCGGCAGACGAAGGTCGGCGGACGGCAAGCGGCAAGCGGCGGTGGGCGGTCGGCAGGCGGCAGTCGGGTGGCGACGTATGGCGGTCGGCACGCGACGTGCGGCAGACGGCAGGCGACGCGCGGTAGACGGCAGACGAAGGTCGGCAGGCGGCAGGCAGCGGTTGGCGGTCGGCAGGCGGCAGGCGGCGGAGGGGGTGGTCGGGGGTCGGCAGACGTGCGGCATACGGCGGGCGGCAGACGACGCGCGGCATACGGCGGGCGGCAGGCGGCAGGCGGCAGTCGAGTGGCGACGTACGGCGGTCGGCAGGCGACGTACGGCATACGACGTGCCGCGGACTCAGCCCCCCATCCCGTCGAAGAGTGGTGGCGCGGGGGCGCACACGCGGGGCCAGGTCGCGCGCAGTACCCGTACCGTCTCGGCGATCGCGGGTCGCCGGACCGCGCCCGTCCGCCACATCGCGTACAGCCTGCGTACCGGCAGCGGGTCGAGGCGCACGGCCGCCACGCCGGGCGGCAGCGGCCCCCGGCCCAGGCGGGGGGCCACCGCGATGCCGAGTCCGGCGGCGACGAGGGCGATGATCGTCGGGTTCTCCTCGGCCCGGTGGGCGATGTCCGGCTCGCACCCGGCGGCACGCATCGTGCGCACCAGCCAGTCGTGGCAGACGCGCCCGGCCGGCTGCGCGATCCACCGCTCGCCCTTGAGCTCGGCCCGCCGGACCGCGTCACGGCCGGCCAGCGGATGGCCCTCCGGTACGAGGAGGTCGCACAGGTCGTCGCCGATGACGGCCTGCTCGACGCCGGGCGGGGCGGGCAGCGGGGCGATGTCCCAGTCGTGCGCGACGGCGAGGTCCACCGCGCCCTTGGCGACGAGGTCGACCGACAGGTGCGGCTCCACCTCGGTCAGGCGCGCGTCGAGCGCCGGGTGCAGCCGGGCGAGATCGGCGAGGACGCCGGGCAGCAGCCCCCGCGCCGCCGAGGCGAAGGCCACGACGTCCAGGCGCCCGGCCGGGACGCCGCGCCGCTCCTCCAGGTCCGTCTCGGCGCGCTCCATGATGGCGAGCAACTCCCGTGCTGTGGCGGCAAGATGGAGCGCCTCCTCGGTGAGGGCGACGCCCCGGCCGCGCCGTTCGAGCAGGGTGGTGCGGGTCTCCCGCTCCAGCTTGGCGATCTGCTGCGACACCGCGGAGGGGGTGTAGCCGAGCGCGGCCGCGGCGGCCCCCACGGACCCGTGCACGGACACCGCGTGCAGCGCCTTCAACCGCCCCAGATCCAGCACGGGACCCCCACCCCTCCACACACCTAAGCAGCTCTAAACCCAATCATGAAGAAATCCGCGCTGGTGCTACACACTTCCGGGGCGTGATCCTCGACGCATGCGTCCGTCCCACATCTGCCTCGCCGTGCTCGTCACCGCCGTCTGGGGCGTCAACTTCGTCGTCATCGACATCGGCCTCGACCACTTCCCGCCGCTGCTCTTCTCGGCGCTGCGGTTCCTGGTCGCGGCGCTGCCCGCCGTGTTCTTCGTCGGCCGCCCCAAGGTGGCCTGGAAGTGGCTGATCGGCGTGGGCCTCGCCCTGGGGGTGGCGAAGTTCGGCCTGCTGTTCATCGGCATGGACGCGGGCATGCCGGCGGGCCTGTCCTCGCTGGTCCTCCAGGTGCAGGCGGTCTTCACGGCGCTGTTCGCCTTCGTCTTCCTGCGGGAGGTGCCCTCGCGCGTCCGCGTCGCGGGCATGGCCGTGGCCCTGGCGGGCATCGGCGTGGCGGCGGTCGACGAGGGCGCGTCGGGCCCGCTGACCGCCTTCGGTCTGACCGTGGTGGCCGCCGCCTGCTGGGGTGTGTCGAACGTCCTCACGCGCAAGGCGGCGCCGCCCGACGCGCTGAACTTCATGGTGTGGGTGAGCACGGTGCCGGTCCTGCCGCTGGCGGCGCTGTCCCTCCTCTTCGAGGGCCCGGACCGCGACCTCGAAGCGCTCCGCTCCCTGGACCTGCAGGGCGTGGCGGCCCTCATCTGCGTGGCCTGGGTGGCGACGGTCTTCGGCTTCGGCGCCTGGGGCTATCTGCTGCGGCGCCACCCGGCGTCGGCGGTGGCGCCGTTCACGCTCCTGGTGCCGGTGTTCGGCATGACGTCCTCGGCCCTGTTCCTGGGCGAGTCGGTGAGCGGCCTCCAGCTGTGCGCGGGGGCGCTCCTGGTGGCTGGCGTGGCCCTCACGTCCCTCGCGCGCCCGGCGCGCCGGACCGAGGAGGCATACGCTGCACCGGTGCCCGCCCCGACGAAGGAACCCGCCGCCCCGGTATGACCCGAGCCCTGCGCCCCATCGATCTGGCCCGACTGGCGGGCGTCTCCACCCAGTTGGTCCGCGACTACGCCGACGCGGGCATCCTGCCGCCCGCCGAGCGCACCCCGTCCGGCTACCGCCGCTTCCACCGGGCGCACGCGGACGCCCTGCTCACGTACCGGGCGCTGGCCAGGGGCTTCGGCGCGGAGACGGCCCGCGGGGTGATGCGGGCGGTGCACGCGCGCGACACCGCCGCCGCCCTGGCGCTGGTGGACGGCGCGCACGCAACACTCCACGCTCGCCGCGAGGCCCTGCGGGCCACCGCCGAGGCCCTGGAAACGATCACCGACGAACCCGCCCCGAGCCCACGGTCTCCCCTCACCGTCGGCGAGGCCGCCGCCCACGTAGGCGTACGCCCGTCAGCACTGCGCGTGTGGGAAGCGGCGGGCCTGCTCACCCCGGCCCGGGACCGCGGCACCCGCTACCGCCGCTACCACGCCGCCGACGTCCGCGACGCCCGAGTGATCAGCCTGCTCCGCCAGGCCGGCTACCTGCTGCCCCGCATCCGCCCGGTCCTGGACGACCTGCGCGCGACCGGCTCCAGCGAGGCCCTGCGCGCGGCCCTGGCGGAACACTCCCGGACCCTGACCCGCACCTCCCGGGCCGCACTGGAAGGGGCGAGCCGCCTGCACGCCTACCTGGGCGACTGACCGGCCTCGCTCAGCAGCCGGGCGAGGAACTCCCGGCCCCGGCCCAGCAACTGGGGCAGCGGCGCGGCGCCCTCGTACCACCGCTTCTCGTACTCCCAGCACAGCCAGCCGTCCCACCCCTGCCGGGTGAGCGCGTCCACGCACTCGGCCAGCGGCAGCACCCCGTCCCCCAGGGCCAGCGGAGTGGTGTCATCCACACCGGCAACGTCCTTGACCTGCACATATCCCAGGTAGGGCCCGAGCGCGGCGAGCGTCTCGGCGACGTCCTCGCCCCCGAGCCACGTGTGCAGCAGATCCCACAGGGCGCCGGTGTGCAGATGCCCCACGGCACCGAGGACCCGCGCGGCGTCCGCGCCGGTGCGGTGCGAGTCGTGGGTCTCCATCAGCACCCGCACCCCCGCGTCGGCGGCGTGCTCGGCGATCACCCCGAGCCGCCGCGCGGCCACCTCGTCGGCGTCCGCCTCCTCACCTCCGGGGAACACCCGCACGAACGGCGCCCCCAGATCCCGCGCGAGCTCCACGAGCCCGCGCACCTCCTCCACCACCGCGGCGTCCTCCCCGGGAGCGGCGACCCGCGCGTACCCGGCGACCCCCGCCACGGCCACTCCCGCGGCCTTGAACGCGGCGGCCACGTCGGCCCGCTCGGCGAGCCCGAGGCCGGGGTGGACGGGTTCCTCCGGATGCGCCCGCAACTCGACACCGTGGTAGCCGTACGTGGTGGCGAGTCCAAGGACGTCCGCGACGGGCAGGCCGGGCACACCGAGCGTGGAGAAGGCGAGTTTCATGGCGAGGGCCTGCCCCCGAACCCGCCCACCAAACAGCCCGCACACCTCCCCCCACCCCCACTTGAGACTTTCACCCCACCGCCCCACCACCACGGACCGAAAGTCCCCACTCCCACTTCAATGGAACGATGGAAGGCATGAGATTCCACCTCCAGGTCGAACTCGACGACGCGGCGACCCCCGAGACCACCACCCGCGAACTGTCGCGGATCCTGCGCTACTGGGCGGGCAACCTCCACCACTACGACCTCGCCCCCGGCACCACGGAGGACATCCACGACTCCTCGTACGCCAAGAGGGGCACCTGGACGATCACCGACTGACACGGCCCAGGCGCTGACGCGCCTAGCTGTGGAAGGTCGTGGTCAACTCGAGCGGAGCCCGCTCGCCCGGGAGCAGAAGCTGCGCATGGTGACGCTGATCGCCGACTTGGTGACGGAACTCGGCTGCCGCGACCCCCTCCTGCTCGCCGAACAACTGGCCACGCTCGCGGACGGCGCGGCCAGCCGCGCCATGGTGCTGGACGATGCCGACTACGGCCGACACGCGCGGGCGGCGGCGGAAGTCCTGCTCGACCAGGCCCTGCGCGAAACCTGACCGGCACGGGCTCGTACACGAGCACCGACCGACACCGTCGGACGCCGACGAAACGGAAGGGGCCGCGGCGGTATGTCCGCCCGCAGCACAGCAACGACACCGCCCCGCACGAGGAACCGCCCCGCGCACATGACGGCGAGGACGGACATACCGCCGCGGCCCCGCCCCAAGGGCGACGCAGGCGAGGGCAACGGCGGGAAAGGCAAGGAACGCACCGCAACCACAGGGAAGCGGCGGTAAGGGAAACGAACGCACCGCAGCCGAGGGCGGCGACGGGAAAGGCAACGAACGCACCGCAGCCGAGGGAAACGGCGAGGAAGGGAAACGAACGCACCGCAGCCGCAGGGCGAGGCGGACGAACGCACCGCAGCCGCAGCCCGCAGCCGCAGCTTCAGAGGACAGTGCCCACCCCCGCCCCTCACCCCCTTGAGCCCACACCCCCCGTGGACCCCCGCACCATCAACTCCCCCTGAATCGTCGCGATCCCCCCGGGCGGCTCCTCCTCCCGCCCCATGGCGACCCGCCCGGCCCGCGCCCCCGCCCCGGCGAGGGGCAACCGCACGGTGGTCAGCGCCGGCACCGCGTCCACGCTGAACGGCAGGTCGTCGAAGCCCGCCACCGACACGTCCCCGGGTATCGACAGCCCCCGGTCCCGCAGCGCGGCACACGCGCCCAGCGCGACCGTGTCGTTCGCGGCGACGACGGCCGTCAACGACGGCTCGCGCCGCAGGAGTTCGACCGTGGCGTCGTACCCCGAGCGCCGGTCGTACGGCCCGTGCAGCGTCAGCCGGGGATCGTCGGCGACCCCGGCGGCGGCCAGTGCCTCCCGGTGCCCCTCCAGCCGGTGCCGCGTGGTGGTGCGCCCCACGGGCCCCGCGATGTACCCCATGCGCCGGTGCCCGAGCCCCAGCAGATGCTCGGTCAGCCGCCGCCCGCCGCCGCGGTTGTCGAAGGTGAGGGCCACGGCGTCCGGCGCCCCCTCGGCCGGAGGCCGCCCGCACAGGACCACGCGCGACCCCGCCTCCCCGAGCCGCCGCAGCTTCGCGCCGATGGCGGCCACGTGCTCCGGGTCCTCACTGGCCCCGCCGGTGAGGACCACGGCGGCGGCCCGCTGCCGCTGGAGCAGCGTGAGATAGGTGAGCTCGCGCTCGGCGGAGCCGCCGGTGTTGCAGACGACGGCCATCCGCTCACCCCCGGCCCGCCCGCCCGGCCCGCCGATCTCGGACTGCACGGCACCGGCGATGATGCCGAAGAAGGGGTCGGCGATGTCGTTGACGAGGATGCCGACCAGGTCGGACGTGGCGGCGGCGAGGGAGCTGGCGGGGCCGTTGAGGACGTAGTCCAGCTCGTCCACGGCGCGCAGCACGCGTTCGCGGGTGGCGGCGGCGACGGGGTAGTTGCCGTTCAGCACGCGGGAGACGGTGGCAGGGGACACCTGGGCACGAGCCGCCACGTCCGCCAGGGTCACGGTCATCCACTGTCCTCCGGTGGTCTTGTACGAACGTTGCCCGCAGGCTAGCTTCTCCCCAGTAGTAAGCGCTTGCTATGCCTGCTCGCCCCACGGAGGAACACGTGACGCGACGGAGGAGCACGTGACACGTACGACGGTCCGCGTCGCCATGAACGGGGTGACGGGACGGATGGGCCACCGCCAGCACCTGGTCCGCTCCTTGCTTGCGCTGCGCGAGCAGGGCGGCCTCGACCTGGGCGACGGCAGGGTCCTGTGGCCGGAGCCGGTGCTGGTGGGCCGCAGGGAGGCGGCGCTGCGGGCGCTGGCGGACCGCTACGGCCTGGAGCACTGGTCGACGGAGCTGGGGGCGGTCCTCGCGGACCCCGCGGTCGACGTCTACTTCGACGCCCAGGTGACCGCGGCGCGGGAGGAGGCCCTGCGGGCGGCGATCGCGGCGGGCAAGCACGTCTACACGGAGAAGCCGACGGCGACCACGCTGGCGGGCGCGCTCGACCTGGCGCGCCGGGCGCGGACGGCGGGCGTCCGGCACGGCGTGGTCCAGGACAAGCTGTTCCTGCCGGGCCTGCGCAAGCTGAAGCGGCTGGTGGACGGGGGCTTCTTCGGCCGGATCCTCTCCGTGCGCGGGGAGTTCGGCTACTGGGTGTTCGAGGGTGACTGGCAGCCCGCGCAGCGGCCGTCGTGGAACTACCGGGCGGAGGACGGCGGCGGCATCGTCGTGGACATGTTCCCGCACTGGGAGTACGTGCTGCACGAGCTGTTCGGCCGGGTCCGCACGGTCCAGGCGCTGACCGCGACGCACGTCCCGCAGCGCTGGGACGAGCGGGGCAAGCCGTACGACGCGACGGCGGACGACGCGGCGTACGGCATCTTCGAGCTGGAGGGCGGGGTGGTCGCGCAGATCAACTCCTCCTGGGCGGTGCGGGTGCACCGGGACGAGCTGGTGGAGTTCCAGGTGGACGGCACCGAGGGCTCGGCGGTCGCGGGCCTGCGCACCTGCCGCTTCCAGCACCGGGCGGCGACGCCGAAGCCGGTGTGGAACCCGGACCTGCCCTCGCCGCACGCCTTCCGGGAGCAGTGGCAGGAGGTGCCGGACAACGAGGGCACCCTCGGGGGCGGGGGCACGGCCGAGCCGGTCAACGGCTTCAAGGCGCAGTGGGAGCTGTTCCTCCGGCACGTGTACGCCGACGCGCCGTACCGCTGGGACCTGCTCGCGGGCGCCCGGGGCGTGCAACTCGCGGAGCTGGGGCTCCGGTCGGCGGCGGAGGGGCGCAGGCTGGTCGTACCGGAGGTGAGCCTGTGACGGGCGCGGCCGGGGCGGCGGAACCGCAGCGGACGGAACCGCAGCGGACGGAACCGCAGCGGACGGAACCGCAGCGGACGGGCCCGCAACGGACGGGCCCGCGGTCCCGCACCCTCCTCGCCGCCGCCCACATCGTCGCCGACCCGCGCGCGGACGTCTCGCCCGACGACCCCGCGGCCGTCGACTGGGACGCCACGCTGGCCTTCCGCCGCCACCTGTGGGCGCACGGCCTGGGCGTGGCCGAGGCGATGGACACCGCGCAGCGCGGCATGGGCCTGGACTGGGCGGGCGCGCGGGAGCTGATCCGGCGCTCGGCGGCGGAGGCGAGGGCGGTGGGCGGCCGCATCGCGTGCGGCGCGGGCACCGACCAGCTCCGGCCGGACGCGGCCCCGCCCACCCCGGCGGAGGTGCGCCACGCGTACGAGGAGCAGCTCGCCGTCGTGGAGGAGGCCGGCGCCCAGCCGGTGCTGATGGCGTCCCGGGCCCTGGTGAGGGCGGCCCGGGGCCCCGACGACTACCTGCACACGTACGGCGAACTCCTGCGCCAGGCCGCACGGCCGGTGATCCTGCACTGGCTGGGCCCGATGTTCGACCCGGCCCTGGAGGGCTACTGGGGCACGCACGACCTGGACGCGGCCACGGACACGTTCCTGGAGGTCGTCGCCGCCCGCCCGGACAAGGTGGACGGCGTGAAGATCTCCCTGCTCGACGCGGACCGCGAGAAGGCCCTGCGCCGCCGCCTCCCGCCCGGCGTCCGCTGCTACACGGGCGACGACTTCCACTACCCCGAGCTGATCGAGGGCGACGAACACGGCCACAGCGACGCCCTCCTCGGCGTGTTCGACCCGCTGGCCCCGGTGGCGGCGCGGGCGGTGCGGGCGCTGGACGCGGGCGACCCGCGGACCTTCCGCGCGCTGCTCGACCCCACGGTGGAGCTGGCCCGCCACCTGTTCGCGCCGCCGACCCGCTACTACAAGACGGGCGTGGTCCTGCTCGCCTGGCTGGCGGGCCACCAGGACCACTTCACGATGGTCGGCGGCCTCCAGTCGGCCCGCTCGCTGCCGCACCTGAGGACGGCGTACGAACGCGCGAGCGCGCTCGGCCTGTTCCCCGACCCGGACCTGGCGGAGCACCGTATGCGCGCCCTGCTGACCGTCCACGGGGCGGGCACCCGATGACGGCGCCGGGCCCCCGCGCCCCGGCGGAGCTGAGCGTCAACCAGATGACGGTCAGGCAACTCGCGCTGCCCGACCTGGTCACCGCCTGCGCGGACCTCGGCGTCCGCGGGGTCGGCCTGTGGCGGGAACCCGTCCGGGCGTACGGCGTCGAGGCCGCGGCCGCGCTCGTGCGCGCGGCGGGCCTGAGCGTCACCACGCTGTGCCGGGGCGGCTTCCTCACGGCCATCGACCCGGCACGGCGCGCCCACGCCCTCGCCGACAACCGCGCGGCCGTCGACGAGGCCGCGGCGCTCGGCACCGCCACGCTCGTGCTGGTCTCCGGCGGCCTGCCGCCCGGCGACCGCGACCTGGCGGCGGCCCGCGCCCGCGTCGCCGACGCCCTCGCGGAGCTGGCGCCCTACGCCGCGGCCCGGGGCGTGCGCCTGGCCGTCGAGCCCCTGCACCCCATGTACGCCGCCGACCGCTGCGTGGTGTCCACCCTCGACCAGGCCCTGGACCTGGCCGAGCCGTTCCCCGCCGGGCAGGTGGGCGTGTGCGTGGACACGTACCACGTGTGGTGGGACGACCGGGCACCCGCCGCCGTCGCCCGCGCCGGGGCGGCGGGCCGCCTGCACGCCTTCCAGCTCGCCGACTGGACGACGCCGCTGCCGCACGGCGTCCTCACCGGCCGCGGGCAGCTCGGCGACGGCGCGGTCGACCTCCGCCGCTGGCGCCGCCTGATGGTGGCGGCGGGCTACACCGGGCCGGTGGAGGTGGAGCTGTTCAACGAGGAGCTGTGGGCGCGGGACGGCCGCGAGGTCCTCGCGGAGACCGTCGCCCGCTACCGGGCCCACGCCCGGACGCCCGCCCGCTGACTCGTCCGAGCCCCCGCCCGCTGACGCTTCCTGAACTCTTCCGAGGTGATCCGGAACTCTTCCGAGGTGACTTTCCGAAGTCGTGCAACCCTTCTCCGTCGCCGGGTGTCGTAGTAGGTGCCGGTCGCCCCGGAGGGGGGAACCACGAGGCACCGGCGAGGGAGGGGAAGACGAGGGGGGCCCGGGCCAGGGCCCGGGCCCCCCCCACCCCCGAAGGCCCCCCCCCCCGGGGGCGCGCGCCCCCCACCCCCCCCCCCCCCCCCCCCCCCCCC
>NZ_JASCXL010000081.1:0-41899 GCF_030010595.1 Streptomyces sp. CC224B
CCGGGGCCGCCCGGGCCACCGGGACCACCCGGGCCGCCGGGGCCGTCGGGACGGCCGAAGGGGCCCGGGCCTCCGGGCCCACCGGGTCCGCCGGGGCCATCCGGACGGCCGCACGGACCGGGGCCGCCGGGCCCCGCGGCACGCCGGGCCCGGGGGCCTGGAGCGGCTGCTGGGGCGCGGGGCCGGGCGCGAAGCCGGCGGGCGCCGCCGGGAAGCCCGGGGCGGTCTGCGGGGCGCCCGGGTGGGGCGCGGCCGGGGACCACCCGGTGGCCGGTCCGTGCCCCGGCTGAAGGGGCGGCGGCAGCGGAGACCCCGCGACGTGCTGCATCCGTTGCCACTCCGTCTCGTGCGACTCACCTGGTACGGGCGGCCGGGCCACCCGTACCGAACGGTACCGTCCCCGGCCGACGTTGTGTGAACGGCCGGGGCAGCCGCGAAGTGCCCGTGGCTTGTTCGCGCCGCCCGCCGCCGCGCCCCGCGGCCGGTCAGTCCGCGACTTCGCCGTACGCCGCGAGCAGCACCGCCGGATCCGGCCCCTCCAGGACCGTCGGCTTGGCGAGGCCGTCGAGGACGATGAAGCGCAGCAGGTCGCCACGGGACTTCTTGTCGACCTTCATGGTCTCCAGGAGCTTGGGCCACTGGTCGTAGCGGTAGCTGAGCGGCAGCCCCACGGCCTCGAGGACCGTACGGTGCCGGTCGGCCGTGGCGTCGTCGAGGCGCCCGGCCAGACGGCCGAGTTCGGCCGCGAAGTGCATGCCGACCGCGACGGCCGCGCCGTGCCGCCACTTGTAGCGCTCGTTCTTCTCGATGGCGTGCGCCAGCGTGTGCCCGTAGTTGAGGATCTCCCGGCGCCCGGACTCCTTCAGGTCGCCGGAGACGACCTCCGCCTTGACCTTGATGGAGCGTTCGATCAGCTCGGCGGTGTGGGCTCCGGCCGGTGTGCGGGCCGCCTGCGGGTCGGCCTCGATCAGGTCGAGGATGACCGGGTCGGCGATGAAGCCGGCCTTGATGACCTCCGCCAGGCCGGAGACGTAGTCGTGGACCGGGAGCGAGTCCAGCGCCGCCAGGTCGCAGAGCACGCCCGCGGGAGGGTGGAACGAGCCCACCAGGTTCTTGCCCTCTGCGGTGTTGATGCCGGTCTTGCCGCCGACCGCCGCGTCCACCATGCCGAGCACGGTCGTCGGTACGGCGATCCAGCGCACCCCGCGCAGCCAGGTCGCGGCCACGAACCCGGCCAGGTCCGTGGTGGCGCCGCCGCCCACGCCGACGATCACGTCGGTGCGCGTGAAGCCGGACTGGCCGAGCGCCTTCCAGCAGTACGCCGCGACCTCGGCGGTCTTGGCCTCCTCGGCGTTGGGCACCTGGATGGCCACGGCCTCGTACCCCTGGTCGGCCAGGTCCTGGCGCAGCGCGTCGCCGGTCCCGGCCAGCGCCTCCGGGTGGATCACGGCCACGCGCTTGGCCGCGGGGCCGATCAGACCGCCCAGCTCGCCGAGGAGCTGCCGCCCGACGAGCACCTCGTACGGCTCGGTGCCCGCCGTGCCGCCGACGTGGATCCGGGTGACTTCCTCGCTCATGCTTCCTTCAACTCCAGTGCGTCCAGGACCGCCCGTGCGACCTCTTCGGGGGTGCGGCCGTCGGTGGCCACCACGGCGCGGGCGACTTCTTCGTACAGGTGGCGGCGCGCGTCCATCAGTTCGCGCCACTGCTTGCGCGGGTTGACCGCGAGCAGCGGGCGCGCCGCGTTCAGGCCGGTCCGCCGGACCGCCTCCTCGACGTCCATCGAGAGGTAGACGACCGGGTGGGCGGCGAGCAGCGCGCGCGTGCCCTCGTCGAGGATCGCGCCGCCGCCGAGCGCGAGGACGCCCTCGTGCCCGGCGAGCGCGGCCCGCACCGCCCGCCGCTCCAGCTCGCGGAAGTACGGCTCGCCGTCCTGGACGAAGATGTCGGAGATCTCCCGCCCCTGCGCGGCCACGATGTCGGCGTCGGTGTCGCGGTAGCCGGTGCCGAGCAGCTCGGCGAGGAGCGCGCCCACCGTGGACTTGCCGACCCCCATGGGGCCGACGAGGACGATCCGCGGCCCGGTCACCGGATCTGGAGGTGCTCGAGGTACGACTCCACGTTGCGCCGGGTCTCCGGCACGCTGTCGCCGCCGAACTTCTCCGCGACCGCGTCCGCCAGGACCAGCGCGACCATGGCCTCGGCCACGATCCCGGCGGCCGGGACCGCGCACACGTCGGAGCGCTGGTGGTGGGCCTTGGTGGCCTCGCCGGTGACGACGTCGACCGTGGCCAGCGCGCGCGGCACGGTCGCGATCGGCTTCATCGCGGCGCGGACGCGCAGCAGCTCGCCGGTGGACAGGCCGCCCTCGGTGCCGCCGGAGCGGCCGGTGGCGCGCCGGATGCCGTCCTCGGTGGCGACGATCTCGTCGTGCGCCTTCGAACCGGGCACCCGGGCGAGGTCGAAGCCGTCGCCGACCTCGACGCCCTTGATGGCCTGGATGCCCATGAGGGCGGCGGCCAGGCGCGCGTCCAGGCGGCGGTCCCAGTGCACGTGCGAGCCGAGCCCGACGGGGACGCCGTAGGCGAGGACCTCGACCACACCGCCCAGGGTGTCGCCGTCCTTGTGGGCCTGGTCGATCTCCGCGACCATCGCCTTCGACGCGTCGGCGTCCAGACAGCGCACCGGGTCCGCGTCCAGCTTCTCCACGTCGGCCGGGGTCGGCACGACGCCGTACGGCGCCTTGGCGGCGGCCAGCTCCACGACGTGGCTGACGATCTCGATCCCCGCCGTCTCCTTCAGGTACGAGCGGGCCACCGCGCCGAGCGCGACGCGGGCCGCCGTCTCGCGGGCGGAGGCCCGCTCGAGGATGGGCCGGGCATCCGGCACACCGTATTTCTGCATACCCGCGAGGTCGGCGTGGCCGGGGCGGGGCCGGGTCAGCGGCGCGTTCCGCGCGAGGTCGGCCAGCTCGGCCGGGTCCACCGGGTCGGCCGCCATGACCTGTTCCCACTTGGGCCACTCGGTGTTGCCCACCATGATCGCGACGGGCGAGCCCATGGTCAGGCCGTGCCGCACGCCGCCGAGGAAGGTGATCTCGTCGCGCTCGAACTTCATCCGGGCGCCGCGTCCATAGCCGAGGCGCCGCCGGGCCAGGTGGTCCGCCACCATCTCCGTGGTGACGGGCACGCCGGCGGGAAGTCCCTCCAGCGTGGCGACAAGTGCGGGTCCGTGGGACTCCCCAGCGGTCAGCCAGCGCAACCTGCTCAACGGTGCTCCTCATGCTCGCGCCTGGAACTGCGACGGCGCGACCGGGTGCGCGGCCCTGGCCCGCCACCCCCGATCCTCCCACGTCCAGGGGCGCCCACAGGCCCGCGGTCCATCAGGCGGACGCCCGCGGCACGGATCAGCGCGCGGCGAGGGCCCGTTCGCCCGCGGTGCGCATCGCGTCCAGCGGGGCGGGTGAGTGCCCCGTCATCTGCTCGACCTGGAGCACGGCCTGGTGCACGAGCAGGTCGAGGCCGCTGACGACCGCCCCGCCGTACGCCGACCAGCGGGCCGCGAGGTCGGTGGGCCACGGGTCGTAGAGCACGTCGAAGAGCGTGGCCGGCCGCTCGGGCACGGCGTGGGACAGGGCGTCCGTACTGCCCGCCGGGGTGGTGGCGATCACCAGCGGCGCGTGCAGCGCCTGCGCGGCGTCCGCCCAGTCGGCGGTGCGCACCTCCACGTCGAGCCGCTCGCCCCACTGCCGCATCTCGGCGGCGCGGGCCGTGCTGCGGACGTACGCGACGACCTCGCCGGTGCAGATCCGCGCCAGGGCGGCGAGCGCGGAAGACGCGGTGGCGCCCGCGCCGAGGATCGCGGCGGAGCCGACCTCCTCGATGCCGCGCTCGCGCAGGGCGGCGACCATGCCGGGGATGTCGGTGTTGTCGCCGGTGAGACGCCCGTCGTCCGCCCGGACGACCGTGTTGACGGCCTCCACCGACGCGGCGGTGTCGCTGACCTCGTCCAGGAGCGGGATGACGGCGCGCTTCAGCGGCATCGTCAGGGACAGCCCGGCCCACTCCGGCCCCATCCCGGCGACGAACCCGGGCAGCGCCGCCTCGTCGACCTCGAAGCGGTCGTACGACCAGCCGGCGAGGCCCAGCTCGGCGTAGGCGGCGCGGTGCAGCACCGGCGAGAGGGAATGAGCGATCGGCGAACCGAGAACCGCGGCCCGGCACTTCTGCGCGCTCACTGTCCGTTCTGCTCCTTCAGGTATTTCTCGCGGTTCTGGTTCTGTTCCTCGTTCGTCTCCGCGAAGAGCGTCTTGTCCTCGCTGACGGAGACGAAGTAGTACCAGTCGCCCTCGGCCGGGTGCAGCGCGGATTTGATCGCGACCTCACCGGGATTGCCGATCGGCCCGGGCGGAAGGCCCTTGATCTTGTACGTGTTGTACGGGTCGTTGATCTTCCGCAGGTCGTCGACGGAACCGATCGCGAGTTTCGACTGGCCCTTGAGGTAATTGACCGTCGAGTCGAAGTCGAGCAGGCCGTACGTCTCGGTGTTGCCGGGCTTGAGGCGGTTGTAGACGACCGTCGCGACCTTCTCGAAGTCGTGCTTGTACTTGCCCTCGGCCTGCACGAGGCTGGCGACCGTGACGACTTCCAGCGGGTTCTTGAGGTGCAGCCGCTGTGCCGCCGACTGGACGCCCAACTCCTCGTACTTCTCGGCGGCTTGGGTGACCATCTTCTTCAGGACGTCCTGGGGCTGCTGGCCCTTGGCGACCGGGTAGCTGGACGGGAAGAGGAAGCCCTCCAGCGGGTCCTTGACGTCGGGCTTGACGTTCGCCGCCGCCCACTGCGGAAGGCCGAGGCTCTTCCAGTCCTTGTGGGCGACGTTCTTGGTGGTGCCCGGCGTCAGTTTCAGCCGCTTGTCGATCTCCTCGTACACCCAGATGTTCCGGCGGCCTTCCGGAATGATGAGGTTGTTGCGGCTCTTCGGGCTGAGCATCAATTCGACGGCGGAGGCCGCCGACATCTGTTTGTTCAGGGTGTAGACGCCCGCCTGGATCTTCTGGCCCTCGGGGTTCTTGCTCTGCGCGGAGACGAACGCGTCGACGCTCTTGACGACACCGGCGCTCTTGAGCGCCTGCCCCATGTGGGTTCCGCTCCACCCCTTTTCGATGGTGACGGTCGCCTTGGCGTCGATGCCGTCGCCCGCGTAGTCCGGGGCCGTGCCGAAACGGTCCTGGTAGAACTGGTAGCCGAAATAGCCGACGCCGCCCAGGCCGCCCGCGAAGACCACGGTGACGACCAGGCAGGCGAAGCCGTTGCGCCCTTTCCTGTTCTTCTTGCCGCCCCGGCCGCGCCGCTCGCCGCGGCCGCCGCGCCCCGGCCCGTCGTCGTCCTCGTCGTCGCCGCCCGCGAAGAAGGCCTCCTCGCCCTGGTCGGGGCCCGGGTCCCAGCCGGTCTCCGGGTCGGGTTCGGCGGCCGGGCGGCGGCGGGCCGGCGGCTCCGGCGGCGGATACGCCTCGGGCGTGCCGTAGAAGTCCGGGCGCTCCTCGCCGTACGCGGCGGCGGGCTGCCCGTAGGGGTCGGCCGGATCACTGCCGTAGGGGACCTGGCCCGGCCGGCCGCCGTCCCAGCCGCCGTCGTGCGGCTGCCCGGTTCCCTCGTACTGCGCCTGTAGGGGGTCGTATCCCTGCTGGTGGCCGTAGTGCTGCTGTCCCGTGTCCCAGTCGCCGTACGGCGTCTGCGGGTGGTCCTGCTGCGACTGCTGCGGGTGGTGCTGCCCCTGGCCGCCGTAGGGGGACGGGCCGCCGTGCGGGGCCTGCTGTCCTCCCCATCCGCCGTCCCCGTACAACGGGTCCTCCGGATGCCACGGTTCGGAGCCTGGGCC
Source organism: Streptomyces sp. CC224B (assembly GCF_030010595.1). Classification (NCBI taxonomy): domain Bacteria; kingdom Bacillati; phylum Actinomycetota; class Actinomycetes; order Kitasatosporales; family Streptomycetaceae; genus Streptomyces; species Streptomyces sp. CC224B. The sequence continues at coordinate 5,881 of NZ_JASCXL010000081.1, forward strand.
CCGGCCATACTCAGTCATCGATCCCCTACGAGCCGCGAGGCGGGGGCCGTCGCCTGGATCCCAGACCAACCGTTCCGCCTCTTGATGCTGTACGGCGGCTGTTCGAACGCCGCCGCACCGCGCGGAACGTTACCGTATCGCGATCAGATGACCACTTCGACGCCCTCACCGGGAGCCGCCCCTGACGCCCGTTCGGACTCCAGGGCCTGTTGGAGAATGATCACGGCGGCTGCCTGGTCGATGACAGACCTGCCCTTTTTGGACTTCACGCCGGAGGCGCGCAGGCTCTGGCCGGCCGTCACTGTGGTCATCCTCTCGTCCACGAGTCTCACCGGAACGGGGGCGATGCCCGCGGCGAGCTCCTGGGCGAAGGCGCGGACCTTGACGGCGGCCGGGCCCTCGCCCCCCTTGAGGGAGCGAGGGAGGCCGACGACGACCTCGATGGGCTCGTACTCCTCGACGAGCTGGCGGAGGCGGCGGTGGGCGGCCGGGACGTCCCGCCCTGCCACCGTCTCCACCGGCGTGGCGAGGATCCCGTCGGGGTCGCACGAGGCGACCCCGATGCGGGCGTCCCCGACGTCGATCGCCAGGCGTCTGCCGCGACGCATCAGGCGGTCTCGCCGACGAGGCGCTCGACGGCGGCGACGGCGTCGCCGATCGCGGCCACGTTCTGGCCGCCGCCCTGGGCGACGTCCGGCTTGCCGCCGCCTCCGCCGCCGAGGGTCTTGGCGGCGGTGCGGACCAGGTCACCGGCCTTGAGGCCGCGCTCGCGTGCGGCCTCGTTGGTGGCGATGACGGTGAGCGGCTTGCCGTTGGCCGCGGCGAACAGGGCGACCACGGCCGGGCGGTCGCCCGGGATGCGGCCGCGCACGTCGAGGACCAGCTTGCGCAGGTCGTCGGCGCCGGTGCCGTCCGGGACCTGGCCGGTGACCAGGGCGACGCCGTGCACGTCCTTGGCGCCCTGGGCGAGGCCGGCGGCGGCCTGGAGGACCTTCTCCGCGCGGAACTTCTCGATCTCCTTCTCGGCGTCCTTCAGCTTGGCGAGCATGCCGGAGATCTTCTCGGGCAGCTCCTCCGGGCGGCCCTTGACGAGCTCCTGGAGCTGGGCGACGACCGTGTGCTCCCTGGCCAGGAAGTTGTACGCGTCGACGCCGACCAGGGCCTCGATGCGGCGCACGCCGGAGCCGATGGAGGACTCGCCGAGCAGCTTGACCAGGCCGAGCTGGGCGGTGTTGTGCACGTGGGTGCCGCCGCACAGCTCCTTGGAGAAGTCACCGATGGTCACCACGCGTACGCGCTCGCCGTACTTCTCGCCGAACTCGGCGATGGCGCCGGCCTTCTTGGCCTCGTCGAGGGACATGACCTCGGCCTGGACGTCCAGCTCCCGGGCGAGGACCTCGTTGATCTTCTGCTCGACGTCCGTCATCACGGCGGTCGGCACGGCGGACGGCGAGCCGAAGTCGAAGCGGAAGCGGCCCGGCTGGTTCTCGGAACCGGCCTGGGCGGCCGTCGGGCCGAGGGCGTCGCGCAGCGCCTGGTGCGTGAGGTGCGTGGCGGAGTGGGCGCGGGCGATGGCGCGGCGGCGGGTCACGTCGATGGTGGCCTGGGCGGCGGCGCCGACCGTGACCTCGCCGACCTGGACGACGCCCTTGTGGACGTAGACCCCGGGGACCGGCTTCTGGCAGTCGCGGACCTCGACGACGGCGCCGGTGTCGAGCTTGATGCGGCCGGTGTCGCCGATCTGGCCGCCGCCCTCGGCGTAGAACGGCGTACGGTCGAGGACGATCTCCACCTCGTCGCCCTCGGTGGCGGCCGGGGACGAGACGCCGTCGACGAGGATGCCGACGACGCGGGACTCGCCGTGGGTGTGGGCGTAGCCGATGAAGTCCGTGGCTCCGGCGGCGTCGGCGATCTCGCGGTAGGCGCCGAGGTCGGCGTGGCCGGTCTTCTTGGCCTGGGCGTCGGCCTTGGCGCGCTCCCGCTGCTCCCTCATCAGGCGGCGGAAGCCGTCCTCGTCCACGGACAGGCCCTGCTCGGCGGCCATCTCCAGGGTGAGGTCGATCGGGAAGCCCCAGGTGTCGTGGAGCAGGAACGCCTTGTCGCCGGGGAGCACGGCGGAGCCGGCGGCCTTCGTCTCGGAGACGGCGGTGTCGAGGATGTTGGTGCCGGCCTTGAGGGTCTTGAGGAAGGCGGCCTCCTCGGCGAGCGCGACGGTCTCGATGCGCTTGCGGTCCTCGACCAGCTCCGGGTACTGCTGACCCATCGTGGTGATGACGACGTCCAGGAGCTCGGCGACGACGGGGCCGGTGGCGCCGAGGAGGCGCATGTTGCGGATGGCGCGGCGCATGATGCGGCGCAGCACGTAGCCGCGGCCCTCGTTGCCGGGGGTGACGCCGTCACCGATGAGCATGGTCGAGGTGCGCATGTGGTCGGCGACCACGCGCAGGGCGACGTCGGTGTCGTGGCTCGTGCCGTAAGAGACGCCGGTGAGCTCGGTGGCCTTGTCGATGACGACGCGCAGGGTGTCGGTCTCGTACATGTTCTGCACGCCCTGCAGGATCATCGCGAGGCGCTCCAGGCCGAGGCCCGTGTCGATGTTCTTCGACGGCAGGTCGCCGAGGATCGGGAAGTCCTCCTTGCCCTGGCCGGCGCCGCGCTCGTACTGCATGAAGACCAGGTTCCAGATCTCCACGTAGCGCTCGTCGTTGACGGCCGGGCCGCCCTCCTCGCCGAACTCCGGGCCGCGGTCGTAATTGATCTCGGAGCAGGGGCCGCAGGGGCCGGGCACGCCCATGGACCAGAAGTTCGGGCCCATGCCGAGGCGCTGGATGCGCTCGGCGGGGACGCCGATCACGTCGCGCCAGATGCGCTCCGCCTCGTCGTCCTCCTGGTAGACCGTGATCCAGAGCTTCTCCGGGTCGAGGCCGTAGCCGCCGTCCGCCACGGAGCTGGTGAGCAGCTCCCAGGCGAGCTTGATGGCGCCTTCCTTGAAGTAGTCGCCGAAGGAGAAGTTGCCGCACATCTGGAAGAACGTGCCGTGCCGGGTGGTCTTGCCGACCTCTTCGATGTCCGGCGTGCGCACGCACTTCTGGACGCTGGTGACGCGCGGGGCGGGCGGCTTGGTCTCGCCCAGGAAGTAGGGCTTGAAGGGGACCATGCCCGCGGGGACGAGGAGCAGTGTCGGGTCGTCCGCGATCAGCGACGCCGACGGCACGACCTTGTGCCCACGCTCCTCGAAGAAGCTCAGCCAGCGGCGACGGATTTCAGCCGACTCCATCAGTGGTCCTCATTCCGGTTGTACGAGTACGTCGTGTCCGTCGGGTTCGCGAGGGACTTGGGGTGCTTGGAGATGTGGTTCTCGACGATCGCGAGGCGGCGCTGGGCGGGCAGCTCGGGGTCGACCGGGGCGTTGAGGCCGAGGGCGTCGCCGAGCTCCGCCTCGCGTTCGGCCATGCCGTCGCGGACGTCGAGCGCGAAGTCCTTGAGCCGGTGGCCCGCCTCGATCGCCTTGTCGGCGGCGCGGGCCGCGAGGCTCTCCGGGGTGAGCTGCTTGAGCTTGCGATTGACCTTGGTGGTGGCCCAGACGCCGGCGGCCGCGCCCGCGGTGAACCAGAACGTACGTCGGAACATCGCTGCGTCAGTCCTTCTTGTCCCTGGGGGTGCGGTCGGTGCGGTCGGCACGCCTGCTCCGGCGCGCGGACGACAGGGTGCGGCCCACGATCACCGTACGGCGGGGCGGCTTGGCGGGCGCGTCCTTGCGGCCGATGGCCCGGCGCACCCCGTAGCCGAACGCGGCGACCTTCACGAGCGGTCCGCCGAAGGTGGAGGCCACAGTCGTGGACAGCGCCGACGCGTTCGACGTCACTTCCTGGACGTCGGAGGCGATGGCGTCCACCCGGTCGATCTGCGTCTGCGCGGAGCGCACCGCCGTCGAGGCGTCGGCGAGCAGCGGAACCGCCTGCTCGGTCACGTCCGCGACGAGCTTGGTGGTCGCCCTGAGCGTCTGTGCCAGCCTCGCCAGCGCCACCGCCAGGAAGGAGACCAGAATCGCCCAGAAGACGGCCACCAGGATCCCGGCCACCTCTCCACCGGACACAGCGCACCGCTCCCTGAGACACCGCCCTGGATTCCAGGGTCGTCGAACGTCGAAAAGTCGTGCTCCGACCCTATCGCGCCGGGGCCCCGGCTCCGTACCGCATTACCGCACGCGGCACTTGGGGCGCGGGGTGCCGGAGGGCCTTCCCGGACGGGCTGTACGGAGTGCGCACGCCTGGGTACGCTCCGTAAGACATGCGACACCCTGAGCACCCCGGGACCGGCGGGGAGGACTCCGCGGCCGCCGGTCCGCGGCCCGCCCGTCCGGGACCGCCGGCCTCCCCGGGAAACCTGCCCGCCGAGCCGACCGCCTTCGTGGGGCGCGCCGCGGAGCTGGCCGCCGTGGCGGCGGCCCTGGCCGAGTCCCGGCTGGTGACGGTGACCGGGACGGGCGGCGTCGGCAAGTCGCGGCTCGCGGCGCGGGCGGCCGCCGCCCTGCGGCCGCGTGACGGAGCCTGGCTGGTGGAGCTGGCGGGGGTGCGGGACCCGGATCTGGTGGCACACGCGCTGGCGGGTGCCCTGGAGCTGACGGACCACACCAGCAGGCCGCCGCGGCAGGTGCTGCTCGACCGGCTCGCGGGCCGGGAGCCGCTGCTCGTGGTGGACGGCTTCGAGCACCTGGTGGCGGCCACGGCCTCGCTGGTCGGGGAGTTGCTGCGGCGCTGTCCGGGCCTGCGCGTGCTCGCCGCAGGGCGCAGGCCGCTGGGCGCGGCCGGTGAGCGGGTGCTGCCGCTGGCGCCGCTGACGGAGCCGGAGGCGGTGGCCCTGTTCGCCGACCGGGCAGCGGCCTCGGTGCCCGGTTTCACCGTGGACGGGGCGCACCGCGCGGAGGTCCTGGAGCTGTGCCGCCGCCTGGAGGGCATCCCGCTCGCCCTGGAGCTCGCGGCGGGGCGACTGCGCGCCCTGTCCCCCGGGCAGCTCCTGGCCCGCCTGGACGACCGGTTCCGGCTGCTCACCGGGGCCCGCCCGGACGGCCCGGCCCGGCACCGGACGCTGCGGACGGCGATCGGCTGGAGCCATGAGCTGTGCACGGCGCGGGAGCGGCTGCTGTGGGCGCGGCTCTCGGTGTTCTCCGGGCCCTTCGACCTGGAGGCGGCCGAGTACGTGTGCGGCGGTGAGGGGCTGCCCGCGGACGAGGTGCTCGACGTCCTGGACGAGCTCCTCGCGCAGTCGGTCCTCTCCCGCGAGGAGGGCGCGGCGGGGGTGCGCTACCGCATGCTGGACACGGTCCGGGCGTACGGCGCGGACTGGCTGCGGGCCACGGGGGACGCGGCGCGGATGCGGCGCCGCCACCGCGACTGGTACCTGGGGCTCGCCACGTGGTGCGAGCTGGAGTGGTTCTCGCCGCGCCAGGCGCGGGTGGCCGCCCTCGTGGCGTGCGAACTGCCCAATCTGCGGGCGGCGTTGGAGTTCTGCCTGACAGAGCCGGAGGAGACGCACCTCGGCCGGCACCTGGCGGGCACGCTGTGGTTCTGCTGGGTGGGCTGCGGGCGGCTCGCGGAGGGCAGGCACTGGCTGGACCGGGCCGTGGAGCTCGACGGCGGGCCGGGCCGCGAGGCGTCGCGGCTGAAGGCGCTGTGGGTGCTCGGCCACGTGGCGATCCTCCAGGGCGACACGGTGCCGGCGCTGCGCGCGCTCCAGGAGTGCCGGGACACGGCCGAGCGTACGGGCGACGCCGTGGCGGCGGCGTACGCCGTGCACCGCCTCGGCTGTCTGGCGCTGGTCGGCGACGACATGCCGCGCGCGGAGCGGCTGCTGCGCTCGGCCCTGGCGGAGTACCGGCGGCTCGGCGAGCTGAACAGCAACGTGCTGATGGCCCGGGTGGAGCTGGCGATGGCGCTGGCCTTCCAGGGGGCGCTGGAGGCCGCCGTGGAGCTGTGCGAGGAGGTGCGCGGGGTCTGCGAGGACCACGGGGAGCGCTGGGCCCTCGCCTACGCGCTGTACGTCCTCGGGTACGCGGCCTGGACCCGGGGCGAGCCGGGCCGCGCGCGGGAGCTGGTCGCCCGCTGCCTGGAGCTGGACCACGCGTTCCACGACCTGCTGGGCACGGTGCTTGCGGTGGAGCTGCTGGCCCTGTTCACGGTGGAGGAGGACGCGGCGGAGGCGGCGGTGCTGCAGGGCGCGGCGGCGCGGCTGTGGCGGTCGGTGGGGCTGCCGCTGTTCGGCTCGCGGTACTTCGGCGGGCCGCACGCGCTGTGCGCGCAGCGGGCCCGGGAGCGGCTCGGCGACGAGGGGTACGCGGCGGGGCTGCGCGCCGGGGCGCTGCTCTCGCCGGACGCGGCGGTGGCGCGGGCCCTCGGCCGGGCCCCGGCGCCCGAGGGGGACCGGGACGGGTACGGCGGCGCGCCGGCCCCGTACACGGACGAACCCGCCGCCTCCCCGAGCCGCAAGGGCGGGGAGACGGCGGGCTGAGCCAGGTGAGGCTACGTCCGGGTCAGCGGGCGTAGTACTCGACGACGAGCTGCTCGTCGCAGATCACGGGGATCTCCTTGCGGTTCGGCTCGCGGTCCAGGCGGAAGGCCAGGGCCTTCAGGTTGACCTGGAGGTAGCGCGGGGTCTCGCCGTCGGCGGCGAAGCCACCCTCGCGCGCGACCTCGAACAGCGGCTTCTTGCGGCTGCGCTCGCGGACCATGACGACGTCGTCCGGCTTCACGCGGAAGGACGGCTTGTCGACCTTGTGGCCGTTGACCTCGATGTGGCCGTGGACGACCATCTGGCGGGCCTGGTAGATCGTGCGGGCGATGCCCGAGCGCAGGACCAGGGCGTCGAGACGGCGCTCCAGCTCGACGATCAGGGCCTCACCGGTCTTGCCCTGGACCTTGGAGGCACGCTCGTAGGCGCGGACGAGCTGGCGCTCGGAGACGTCGTACTGCGCGCGCAGACGCTGCTTCTCGAGCAGACGGACCTTGTAGTCCGAGTTCTGCTTGCGGCCGCGGCCGTGCTCGCCGGGCGGGTAGGGGCGGGCCTCGAAGTACTTGACGGCCTTCGGGGTCAGCGCGATACCGAGGGCGCGCGACTTCTTGACCTTGGGGCGGGACTGGTTCGGCATGAACCAAACACCTCTGTTTTCTGTACGTGATCGGCTTCACCAGGGTTAGGGGAGGTCACATCCGCAGCCCGGGAAACCACGCGGGTCCTTGACGGACCCGCCCGGCAGCCGCTCCTGGGTCTGGGCACTATGTGCAGCACGCGAGTGGCCCACCGGCCGCTTCCCTCGGGGGACCCGTGGGGATGGTGGTGGGCTGCCCGCGACACCTTCGACGGTGCGCGACGCTCCTGGAGGCCCCCGCCCTGGGGCCGGGCCTCCGGCTGGATGTCCCGCTCTGGTGTGCCGGTACGGGACCGGACACGGGACGCAGCGCTTCGGGAGATTCTACAGGCTGCTCAGGGCCGCTTGCGACCCAGGTGTTTCCGGGTCCACTCCACGGCGTCCGCGTACCGCGCCTCGGCGCCGTGGCGGGTCGGGGTGTAGTACTCGCGGTCCGTCAGGGCGTCCGGGGCGTACTGCTGGGCGGCGATGCCCTCGGGCAGGTCGTGCGGGTACACATAGCCCTGGGCGTGGCCGAGCTTGGCCGCGCCCTTGTAGTGGCCGTCGCGCAGGTGGGGCGGGACGGGGCCGGCGAGGCCCTTGCGGACGTCCTCCAGGGCGGCGCCGATCGCGGTCGTGGCGGCGTTCGACTTCGGCGCGAGGGCGAGGGCGATCGTGGCGTGGCTGAGGGTGAGCGCGGCCTCCGGGAAGCCGATCATGGCGACGGCCTGGGCGGCGGAGACGGCGATCTGCAGGGCGTGGGGGTCGGCCAGGCCGATGTCCTCGCTCGCGGAGATCATCAGGCGGCGGGCGATGAACCGGGGGTCCTCCCCCGCTTCGATCATCCGGGCCAGGTAGTGCAGGGCGGCGTCCACGTCGGAGCCGCGGATGGACTTGATCAGGGCGCTGGCGACGTCGTAGTGCTGGTCGCCGGAGCGGTCGTACGTCACCGCGGCGCGGTCGACGGACTCCTCCAGGGTCTGGAGGGTGATCTCCGCCTCGCCCTTGGCGAGGGCCGCGCCCGCGCCCGCCTCCAGGGCGGTCAGCGCCCGGCGCGCGTCACCGCCCGCGATCCGCAGGAGGTGGTCCTCGGCCTCCTCGGGCAGGGTGACCGCGCCGCCGAGGCCGCGCTCCTCGGTGAGGGCGCGCCGCAGCAGGCTGCGCAGGTCGTCGTCCGTGAGGGGTTCGAGGGTCAGCAGCAGCGAGCGGGACAGCAGCGGGGAGATCACCGAGAAGTACGGGTTCTCCGTCGTCGCCGCGATCAGGGTCACCCAGCGGTTCTCGACGGCCGGGAGCAGCGAGTCCTGCTGGGCCTTGCTGAAGCGGTGGATCTCGTCGAGGAAGAGGACGGTCTCCTTGCCGTGGCCGCCCATCGCCCGGCGCGCCCCGTCGATGACCGCGCGGACCTCCTTGACGCCCGCGGTGATCGCGGAGAGCTCCACGAAGCGTTTGTTCGTCGCCTTGGAGACCACGTACGCCAGCGTCGTCTTGCCGATGCCGGGCGGGCCCCACAGGAACACCGAGGACGGCCCCGCGGGCCCGCCCTGGCCCTCGCCCACCAGTCTGCGCAGCGGCGAGCCCGGCCGCAGCAGATGCTGCTGGCCGACGACTTCGTCGAGGGTGCGCGGGCGCATCCGGACGGCCAGGGGACTGCTCGCCGGGTCCTTCTCCTGGCGGTCCTCGGCGGCGGCGGTGAACAGATCGGGCTCCACGTCGGAAACCCTATGCCACCCCACTGACAATCAGGCCGGGACCGCCGGTCCGGGCGCTCAGGACCAGAGGTCCGCGCCCCAGCGCGTGAGGATCAGCATGGCGATGACGCCGACGTGCATGACCGGCAGCGCCCACGTGAAGTCCGCGAAGAACGTCTTCAGCCAGCCGGGCGCGGGCAGGAAGCCGTTGCGGACGTTGAACGAGGTCACGTACCAGAACATGAGGATGGTGGCGACCCAGGCCAGGCAGCACCACAGGCACAGGGCGTTGATCCGGTACAGGGACTGGAACTGCAGCCAGGTGCAGAAGCCGACACCGAACAGCGTGCCCGCGTTGAAGGTCAGCCAGTACCAGCGCGGGAAGCGCGCCCGGCCGAGCAGGCTCATGCCCACGCCGATCACCACGGCGTACGCGGCCAGGCCCAGCATCGGGTTCGGGAAGCCGAACACCTCGGCCTGGTCGCTCTTCATGATGCTGCCGCAGGCGACGACGGGGTTGATGCTGCACCCCGGCTGGAAGTCCGGGTCCTTCAGGAGCTCGAACTTGTCCAGCGTGATGATCCACGACGCCAGCAGGCCCGCCGCGCCCGTGATCACCAGCAGCAGCGCGAACGCCCGGCTCCCGCCGACGGAACCGGTCCCGTCCTCGCGCTGCCCGCCACCGGCGGCACGGTCCTTCACTGGCAGCTTCACTGACATCGGTTCGCTCATCACGCCGTTTCCGTCGCTCGTGGGTGGCCCGGGGCAGGGTCATTGTGCCGCAAGCTCCTGTGTGTCCACCGTTGGGCGGACATAAGGGCCCCGGGAGGGGGGCGGACGGCGAGGAGGCGGGGCGCGCCGAAGCGCCGCCCCGCCCCCTGTGCCCGCTGCCGGACTAGCCGAGCCTGCCCTGGAGCACGGCCACGATCTCGTCCACCGCGACCGCCTCCTGCTCGCCGGACTCCATGTCCTTGAGCTGGACGACGCCCTCGGCGAGGTCGCGCTCCCCCGCGACGACGGTGTAGCGGGCGCCGCTGCGGTTGGCGTTCTTCATCGCGCCCTTCAACCCCTTCCCGCCGTACGAGAAGTCCGCCGCGACCCCGGCCCTGCGCAGCTCGGTCACCTTGGCGAAGAGCACGCGGCGGGCCTCCTCGCCGAGCGGCACCGCGAAGACGCTGGTGGCGGCGGGCAGGTCGAGGGCGACGCCCTCGGCCTGGAGGGCGAGCACCGTGCGGTCCACGCCGAGCGCCCAGCCGACGGACGGCAGGGCGGGGCCGCCGATCATCTCGGAGAGGCCGTCGTAGCGGCCGCCGCCGCCCACCGCGGACTGCGAGCCGAGGCCGTCGTGGACGAACTCGAAGGTGGTCCGCGTGTAGTAGTCGAGGCCGCGGACGAGCTTGGCGTCGTCCTCGAAGGCGACGCCCGCCGCCGTCAGGAGCTCGCGCACCTGCTCGTGGTACGCCTTGCAGGCGTCGCACAGGTAGTCGCGCAGGAGCGGGGCGCCGACGAGCTGCTTCTGGACGTCGTCCCGCTTGTCGTCGAGGACCCGCAGGGGGTTGATGTCGATGCGCCGGCGGGTCTCCTCGTCCAGGTCGAGGCCGCGCAGGAAGTCCTGGAGCGCGGCGCGGTAGACGGGGCGGCACTCCTTGTCGCCGAGCGAGTTCAGCAGGATGCGGAACTCGCGCAGGCCGAGCGAGCGGTACGCCTGGTCGGCCAGGATGATCAGCTCGGCGTCGAGCGCGGGGTCCTCGGCGCCGATGGCCTCGGCGCCGACCTGCGAGAAGTGGCGGTAGCGGCCCTTCTGCGGGCGCTCGTAGCGGTAGTACGAGCCGGAGTACCAGAGCTTGACCGGGAGGTTGCCCGCCTTGTGCAGGTTGGCCTCCAGGGCGGCGCGCAGCACGGAGGCGGTGCCCTCGGGGCGCAGGGCGAGCTGGTCGCCGCCGCGCGTCGTGAAGGAGTACATCTCCTTGTTCACGATGTCGGTGGACTCGCCGACGCCGCGCGCGAACAGCTCGACGTTCTCGAAGCCGGGGGTCTCCACGTAGCCGTAGCCGGAGTTGCGCAGCGGTGCCGCGATGGCCTCGCGCACCGCGAGGTACGTCGCGGAGTCCGGCGGCAGGAGGTCGTACGTGCCCTTGGGGGCCTTGAAGGTGCTCACTTCAGAAGTCTCTCGTCACATTCCTCGTCGGGGCGCGGACGTGGGGTCCGCGTCCCGGCCTGGACGGCCGGCGGCCACCTGCCGCAGAAAGGGGTTGGTGGCGCGCTCCTGGCCGATGGTCGTCTGGGGGCCGTGGCCGGACAGCACCACGGTCGAGTCGTCGAGCGGCAGGCACACGCGGGCCAGCGACTCGAGGATGTCGGCGTGGGAGCCGCCGGGCAGGTCGGTGCGTCCGATGGAGCCGGCGAAGAGCAGGTCGCCCGAGAAGAAGACCGAGGGGATCTCGGCGGTCTCGGGCAGCCGGAAGGTCACCGACCCCTTGGTATGGCCCGGGGCGTGCGCGACGGTCAGGTTTAGCCCGGCCAGGCTCAGGTGCGCCCCGTCCGTCAGCTCCCGCACGTCGTCGGGCTCGCCGACCGTCAGCTCGCCCATGAGCTGCGCCCCGATGGAGCGGCCGAGGGCCTTCTCCGGGTCGGTCATCATGTACCGGTCCTCGGGGTGGATCCAGGCGGGCACGTCGTGGGCGCCGCAGACCGGTACCACCGAGGCGACGTGGTCGAGGTGGCCGTGGGTCAGCACCACGGCGACGGGCTTGAGCCGATGCTTCTTGAGTGCTTCCTCGACGCCCGGGGCGGCCTCGTGCCCCGGGTCGATGATCACGCACTCCTCGCCGGCGGCGGGGGCGACCAGGTAGCAGTTGGTCCCCCAGGCCCCGGCGGGAAACCCGGCAATGAGCACGGTCGTCCTTCATGTCGTCGTACGGCGGAGTCGGCAGCGGAGGTCGCGGCGGGTCAGAGCCTACCGGCGCTGCCGATTCCACAGGTAACCCATATACGGTACGGGCACGCGCGGCCCCTTCGGCCGTGCGCCGAGGACGACGGACGACGTAGGCGCGCGTACGGGCACGTACGAGGGCGCGTACGGGATGTACGAGACGACGCATGAGACGTTCGAGGAGTGGGCCCGGTGGTCAGCCAGCAGCAGCGGCGTAAGCAGCTCGCACGGGAGAAGCACTTGCGGCAGCAGGCGCGGCGGGAGGCCGCGCAGCGCCGGCGGCGGGCGCGCAACGCGGTGATCGCGGGCGCGCTCGCCGTGGTGGTGGCGGGCGGCGCCGTGTCGTACGCGGCGGGCGCGTTCGACGACGGCGGCTCCACGCGGGACGAGGCGGACGCCAAGCCCACCCCGAGCAAGCCCGCCGACCCCTGCCGCAAGCCCGCCCCGGGCAAGGTCAAGCCGCTCAGCTTCGGCAAGGAGCCGCCGCTGACCGTCGACAAGTCCGCCTCGTACACCATGAGGCTGGGCACGACGTGCGGCGACATCGACCTCGCCCTGGACGCGGCGAAGGCCCCGCGCACCGTCAACTCGTTCAACTTCCTCGTCAACAAGGGCTACTTGGACCACACCCGGTGCCACCGTCTGAGCACCCGCGGCCTCTACGTCCTGCAGTGCGGCGACCCCAAGGGCACCGGTGAGGGCACCCCGGGCTACACCATCCCGGACGAGAACCTGAAGGACGCGCGCGTCAAGGGCAACGTCTACCCGGCGGGCACGGTGGCGATGGCGAACCGCTACGACCCCCGCACGAAGAAGGGCCGCGACACCGGGGGCAGCCAGTTCTTCCTCGTCTACCAGGACAGTGAGCTGTCGCCCGACTACACCCCCTTCGGGACGATCTCCGCGTCGGGCCTGAAGGTGCTGAAGAAGATCGCCGCCGCGGGTGAGAGTTCCGGGCAGGGCGACGGGACGCCGAACGCGACGGTCGTCATCGACAAGGCGACCGTACGCAAGTCCTGACGTCGTAGCGGGGCGCGGACCGGGGCGGCTGTCCGGCGAAACCCGAGCGCGAGCGGCGAATTTCGCTCGCGCTGGATGCGGACAGCCGCCCCGCCGTTCGCCTATGTTGGCGGTGACGAAACTGTGGACGATGCCGGGGGCCCGTGGCCTTGTGCAGGCATCATGTGGAGGAGGCGCTGTGAGCAGCGACCCGTGGGGCCGCGTCGACGAGACGGGGACCGTGTACGTGCGTACGGCCGACGGCGGCGAGCGAGTGGTCGGTTCGTGGCAGGCAGGATCTCCCGACGAGGCCCTGGCCTATTTCGAGCGCAAGTACGACGGTCTGGTCGTCGAGATCGGACTTCTCGAGCGCCGGGTGCAGACGACCGATCTGTCCACCAAGGACGCGATGACCGCCATCGACCACCTGCGTCAGCAGGTCGACGAGGCGCACGCGGTGGGTGACCTGGCCGCGCTGGGCAAGCGGCTCGACAAGCTGGTCGAACTGGTCGAGGCGCGCCGCGAGGAGCGCAAGGCGCAGAAGGCCAAGCAGTCCGACGAGGCACGGCACGCCAAGGAGGCGCTGGTCGCCGAGGCCGAGGAGCTCGCGCAGAGCGAGCAGTGGCGGGCGGCCGGGGAGCGTCTGCGGTCGCTCGTGGACACGTGGAAGGGGCTGCCGCGCCTGGACCGCAAGTCCGACGACGAGCTGTGGCACCGCTTCTCGCACGCCCGGTCGGCGTTCTCCAAGCGTCGCAAGGCGCACTTCGCGCAGTTGGACGCGCAGCGCGAGGAGGCCCGCAAGACCAAGGAGAAGCTGGTCGCCGAGGCCGAGGCGCTGTCGAACTCCACGGACTGGGGCCCGACGGCCGCGCGCTACCGCGAGCTGATGGCCGACTGGAAGGCGGCGGGCCGCGCCCAGCGCGAGCACGAGGACGACCTGTGGAACCGCTTCCGCGGCGCCCAGGACGTCTTCTTCGCGGCGCGCAGCGCGGTGTTCGCGGAGCGCGACGCCGAGCAGGCGGAGAACCTGAAGCTGAAGGAGGAGCTGGCCGAGGAGGCCGAGAAGCTCGTCCCGGTGACGGACCTGAAGGCGGCCCGCGCGGCGTTCCGCTCCCTCAACGAGCGCTGGGAGGCCATCGGCCACGTCCCGCGCGACGCCCGGCCGAAGGTCGAGGGGCGGATGCACGCGGTGGAGCGGGCGCTGCAGGAGTCCGAGGAGGCCGAGTGGCGCCGGACCAACCCGGAGGCGCGGGCCCGCGCCGAGGGTCTGACCGGTCAGCTGCAGGCCGCCGTGGACAAGCTGAGGGGCCAGATCGAGGCCGCGCGCGCGGCGGGCAACACCGCGAAGGCGGACAAGCTCCAGAAGGAGCTCGACGGCCGTCAGGCGCTGCTCGACCAGGCGCTCAAGGGTCTGCAGGAGTTCGGCGGCTGACGCCCGCCCCGCTCATGGGTCCGCCCCCGGTGCCGTGGCGCCGGGGGCGGACCCGTGTCCGCCGCCGCCTCTGCCGCCGCCTCAGGGCCTGCGGGCCGACGTCACGCGGTACACGTCGTAGACGCCCTCCACTCCCCTGACCGCCTTCAGGACGTGGCCCAGGTGCTTGGGGTCGCCCATCTCGAAGGTGAAGCGGGAGGTCGCGACGCGGTCGCGGGAGGTCTGGACGGCCGCCGAGAGGATGTTCACGTGCTGGTCCGAGAGGATGCGCGTGACGTCCGACAGGAGCCGGGAGCGGTCCAGGGCCTCGACCTGGATGGCGACGAGGAACACCGAGGACTGCGTGGGTGCCCACTCGACCTCGAGGATGCGCTCGGGCTCGCGGGACAGCGAGTCCACGTTGACGCAGTCGCTGCGGTGAACCGATACGCCACTGCCGCGCGTGACGAAGCCGATGATGGGGTCGCCCGGCACCGGGGTGCAGCAGCGAGCCAGCTTCACCCACACGTCGTCGACGCCCTTGACGACCACGCCGGGGTCGGCGCTGGAGCGGCGCTTGGAGCGGCTGCGGCGCGCGGGCGGGGCGCTCTCGGCGATGTCCTCGTTGGCGGCCTCCTCGCCGCCGAGGGCCTGCACGAGCTTCTGTACGACGCTCTGCGCGGTGACGTGGCCCTCGCCGATGGCGGCGTACAGCGACGAGATGTCGGGGTAGCGCATCTCGTGCGCGAGCGTGACCAGTGAGTCGCCGGTGAGGATGCGCTGGATCGGCAGGTTCTGCTTGCGCATGGCGCGCGCGATGGCGTCCTTGCCCTGCTCGATGGCCTCCTCGCGGCGCTCCTTGGAGAACCAGGCACGGATCTTGTTGCGCGCCCGCGGCGACTTGACGAAACCGAGCCAGTCCCGGCTCGGGCCCGCGCCCGCCGCCTTGGAGGTGAAGACCTCCACCAGGTCGCCGTTGTCCAGGGTCGACTCCAGCGGGACGAGCCTGCCGTTGACCCGGGCGCCTATGGTGCGGTGGCCGACCTCGGTGTGGACCGCGTAGGAGAAGTCCACCGGCGTGGCACCCGCGGGCAGCGCGATGACGTCGCCCTTGGGGGTGAACACGAAGACCTCGTTGCGCGACAGGTCGAAGCGCAGGGACTCCAGGAACTCGCCCGGGTCCTCGGTCTCCTTCTGCCAGTCGAGGAGCTGGCGCAGCCACGCCATGTCGTTGAGGTGGTCGTCCTTCTTGCCGGACGTCCTGGGCGCGTCGGTGCGCACCTTGGAGGCGCCGGCGACGGCCTCCTGCTTGTACTTCCAGTGCGCGGCGATGCCGTACTCGGCGCGGCGGTGCATGTCGAACGTCCGGATCTGGAGTTCGACGGGCTTGCCGTTGGGGCCGATGACCGTCGTGTGCAGCGACTGGTACATGTTGAACTTGGGCATCGCGATGTAGTCCTTGAACCGGCCGGGGACCGGGTTCCAGCGCGCGTGCACCGTGCCGAGGGCCGCGTAGCAGTCCCGCACCGTGTCGACGAGGACGCGGATGCCCACCAGGTCGTAGATCTCCGCGAAGTCACGGCCGCGGACGATCATCTTCTGGTAGACGCTGTAGTAGTGCTTCGGGCGGCCGGTGACGGTGGCCTTGATGCGGGCGGCGCGCAGGTCGGCCTGGACCTCGTCGGTCACTATGGCCAGGTACTCGTCGCGCTTGGGCGCGCGCTCGGCGACGAGGCGCACGATCTCGTCGTACATCTTGGGGTAGAGGATCGCGAAGGCGAGGTCCTCCAACTCCCACTTGATGGTGTTCATGCCCAGGCGGTGCGCCAGCGGAGCGTAGATCTCCAGCGTCTCGCGGGCCTTCTTCTCCTGCTTCTCGCGCTTCAGATAGCGCATGGTGCGCATGTTGTGCAGGCGGTCGGCGAGCTTGATGACCAGGACGCGGGGGTCCTTGGCCATGGCGACGACCATCTTGCGCACGGTCTCGGCCTGGGCGGCCTCGCCGAACTTGACCTTGTCGAGCTTGGTGACGCCGTCGACGAGGAGGGCGACCTGGTCGCCGAAGTCGCGGCGGAGCTGCTCCAGGCCGTACTCGGTGTCCTCGACGGTGTCGTGCAGCAGGCCCGCCATCAGCGTGGCCGGGTCCATGCCCAGCTCCGCCAGGATCGTGGTGACGGCCAGCGGGTGGGTGATGTACGGGTCGCCGCTCTTGCGCTTCTGGCCGCGGTGCCAGCGCTCGGCGACCTGGTAGGCGCGCTCGATCTGGCGCAGCGTGGCGGTCTCGATCTTGGGGTCGTTGCTGCGCACTATCCGCAGCAGAGGCTCCAGGACCGGGTTGTACGGGTTGGAGCGCTGCACGCCCAGGCGGGCGAGGCGGGCGCGGACGCGGTTGGAGGAGCCGGAGCGCTCCGGCTTGCCGGAGGCGGGGCGGGCCGCGGGCGGCGTGGCGCGGACCGGGGGCGGTGTGCTGGGGCGGACCGCGGGCGGCTGGGCGGAGGGGCGCTCGGGCCGCTGGGGGTCCGTGGGCCGGGGCTGCTCGGGCTGCCGCTCGGCGGCGCGGTTGCGTTCCCCGGGCGCGGGGCGGCCGCCGGATGCTGAGGTGCCTTCGGCGGCCGGGGTGCCTCCGGGGGCGGGGGTGCCTCCGAGGGCGGGGGTGCCTTCGGGCGCAGGGGTGCCGTCGGGGGCGGGGGGCGCAGGGGTCCCGCCGGGCGCGGTCGTGCCGCCGGGCGCCGGGGTCGCGCCGGGGCCGGTCGTCTTCCCGTTCGGCGCGGGCGTGCTCGGCCCGGGCCGCGTGGGCGCGGCGGCTGGCGCCGCGGCCCGCTCGGTCTCCGTGGCGGACTCGGCGGCGGCAAGTGGCTGGGACTCGTCTGGCAAGAGCGCTCCCTGTGCGCGATCGGGTCCCCCGGTCAGGTCCCGAAGTGCCCATGGTATCGATCCTGGGCCCACGGCTCGCCTTCGACCGGTGAGACGGCTCCGTACTGGAGAAACACCGGAGGCGGGCGCCGGATTCCTCCGGTGCCCGCCTCTAGCCGTCACATCAGGCCCCTGCACCTCAGACCGCGACGCTCCCAGGTGGCATTACTGCGAGCTTGCCTGAGACAGCCCAGACTGGCAGCGGATGTTGAGTGCAGACTCAGACACATCAGTTCGACATCGACGAGTTGTCTGATTTTTTACCTCACTAACTCGTGAGGGTGGCCACTCACCGCCACTTCAGCATTGCGAAACCTTTAATCTTAATCGCACGCGTAGACGCCACATATCCCCACGGCACGTTCTTGAGATAACCGGACTTTCCGCAGCCCGCGTTGTACCACTTCTCCCTGTAGCCCCTGGGACCGCCCTTGACGTATCCCCTGACCTTGATGCAGGGCGTCCCGCGCTCAGCTACCCAGCGGTATCCCACTTTGAGGCCCGGGCTGCCGATGAGATCGCAGTTCCACTTGGAGGTGCTCCACCGACCAGGGATGCCAACCGCGTTCTTCCAGCCACCACACCCCTTCACGGCCGTCACCTTCGTGTCCATGGTGACCGCGGCAGCTTTCGCCGCGGGCTTCGGAGCTGCGTTCGCCGGAGTTGCAACCGAAGCCATGGCGGCAACCGAGGCCAAGGCAACTGCCCCCGTAGCGAACTTGCGCGACATCAAGATACGTCCTCCTATTCAGATCCCCGTACGGGGAGGTCAAGATCCATTTGATCATAAAACCCTGGAGCCCATCAAATGGGTTGTGGGGGATCTGAGGTTCGACCAGAGGACGGCGAAAAGCATCACGTCACCGTTGGGCCGACGGCGGACGGCACAGGGATGAGTAACGGGTAGCACCAACAGCAACGGGCGTTCCGGTAGGAACCGGAACGCCCGTACGAGCAGCTGATAGACCCAATCAGACGGTAATGAGGGCTTCCAGCGGAGCCTCCTCCAAAGCGTGCGCGACCCTCTGGCGCCCTTGCAGGTGAGCGAGTTCCATCAGAACCGCCACACCGGCCACCTCGGCGCCGGCGCGGCGGATGAGCCGCAGCGACGCCTCGGCGGTGCCGCCGGTGGCGAGGACGTCGTCGATGACCATGACGCGGTCGCCCGCGGCCAGGTCCTCGGCGTGCACCTCGATCTCGGCGCTGCCGTACTCCAGGTCGTAGGCCTGGCTGAGCGTGGCGCCGGGGAGCTTGCCCGCCTTGCGGACCGGGATGAAGCCGAGCCCGGCCCGCAGCGCCGCGGGGGCGCCCAGGATGAAGCCGCGGGCCTCCAGGCCGACGACCTTCGTGGCGCCGTTGCGCACGCACAGGTCGGCGAGCGCGCCGGTGAGCGCCGCGAACGCCGCCGGGTCGGCGAGCAGCGGCGTGATGTCCTTGAACGTCACGCCCTGCATCGGGTGGTCCGGCACGTCCCTGATGCGGCTGAGCAGCAGGCCCGTGATGTCGGTGGTGTCGGTCATGGCGGTGTCCGTCCCGGTCATCGGCGCTTGCCCGACGGGCGGCCGCGGCCGCGGTTGCGGGCGGGCTGGGAGCGCGGGCCGGAGCGCGGGCCGACGACGGCCGCCGCGGCGTCCTCGGCGGGCTCCGCGTCCTCCGCGGCCTCCGATGCCGGGGCCTCCGCGGACTCGCCCTTGGCGGCGGCGGCCCGGCGCTTGGCGAGCACCCGCTTCTTGAGCGCCTTCATCTGCGGGTCGGTCTCCTTGAGGTCGGCGACCAGCGGAGTGGCGATGAAGATCGACGAGTACGCGCCCGCGGCGAGGCCGACGAACAGCGACAGCGAGATGTCGTTCAGCATGCCGGCGCCGAGGAAGCCGCCACCGATGAAGAGCAGACCGGCGACCGGGAGGAGCGCGACGACCGTGGTGTTGATCGACCGGACCAGGGTGCCGTTGATGGACCGGTTGGCGACTTCGCTGTAGGTGAAGCGGGTCTGCTTGGTGAGGTCCTTCGACCCTTCCTTGAGGCTGTCGAAGACCACGACCGTGTCGTACAGCGAGTAACCAAGGATCGTCAGGAGGCCGATGACCGTGCCCGGCGTCACCTCGAAGCCGACGAGCGCGTACACGCCCACGGTGATCGTGATGTCGTGGATGAGCGCGATGAGCGCGGCCAGGGCCATGCGCCACTCGAAGGCGATGGCCAGGTAGATGACCACCAGGATCATGAAGATCGCCAGGCCCTGCCAGGCCTTGTCGGCGACCTGGTCACCCCAGCTCGGGCCGACCAGGTCGGCGTTGATGTCGTCCGCCTTGACGTCGAGCTCCTTGGCGAGCTTGACCTTGATCTGGTCGGACTTGTCGGTGTCCACGCCGCTGATCTGGATGCGCAGCGTGTCGTTGCCGAGGCGCTGGGCGATCGCCTGGTGGCCGGAGGCGTCCTCCGCGATCTCCTCGGCCTGGGCGGCCGAGACGCTGGTCTTGGGCGTGTTGAAGACGGCGCCGCCCTCGAACTCGATGCCCATGTGCAGGCCGCGCACCATCAGGGCCACGAAGGCCGTGATGGTGATCAGGATCGAGATGCCGTACCAGATCTTGCGCTTGCCGACGAAGTCGTAGCCGACCTCGCCGCGGTAGAGCCGGGCGCCGAGATTGCCGAGCTTCGACATCTCACGCCTCCTTCGGGTTCGGGTCGACGGGGGCGGGGGCGCTCGTACGGCGCGAGCGGCGCAGCGGAGGCTTGGCGCCGAGCCGCTTGGGGTCGAGACCGGACCACTTGTGGCCGTCCGCGAAGAACTTCTTCCGGGCCATGAGCGTCATCAGCGGCTTGGTGAAGAAGAACACCACCACGACGTCGAGGAGCGTGGTCAGACCCAGCGTGAACGCGAAGCCCTGGACCTTGCCGACGGTGACGATGAAGAGCACCGCGGCGGCGAGGAACGACACGAAGTCCGACACCAGGATGGTGCGCCGGGCCCGCGGCCAGGCGCGCTCCACGGCGGGCCGCAGCGTACGGCCCTCGCGGACCTCGTCCCTTATGCGCTCGAAGTAGACGATGAACGAGTCGGCGGTGATGCCGATGGCGACGATGGCGCCGCAGACGGCCGGCAGGTTCAGCGCGAACTTAATCGTCGGGCCGAGCAGCGTCATGATCGTGTACGTCAGCGCCGCCGAGACCCCGAGGCTGGCGATGGCGATGAGGGACAGGCCGCGGTAGTACACCACCAGGTAGATCATGACGAGGGCGAGGCCGATGGCGCCCGCGATGAGACCGGCGCGGAGCTGCTCGCCGCCGAGGGCCGCGCTGACGGTCTGGACGCTCTGCTCCTTGAACGTCAGCGGGAGCGCGCCGTACGACAGCATGTTGGCCAGGTCCTTGGCCTCGTCCTGGTCGAAGCTGCCGGAGATCTCGGCCTGTCCGCCGGTCACAGCCTGGTTCACATACGGCCACGAGACGACCTCACCGTCCATGACGATGCCGAACTCGTTCTGCGGGGACGGCTTGCCGGCCAGCTTGCCGGTGATGTCACCGAACTGCTTGGAGCCCTTCTTGGAGAACTCCATCGTGACCTTCCAGCCCGCAGCGGTCTGGGTGTCGTAGACGGCCTCGGCGTCGTCGACTTCCTTGCCGTTGATTTCAGACGGACCGAGGATGAACTTGTTCCAGTTCTCGTCCTTGTCCTTCCCGCAGGCCACGACCGTGTCGGTGGGCTTGACGCCCTCCTTGATCTTGGTGCGGACCTTGGGGTCGGTGCAGTCGAGCGTGGCGAACTGCTGCTGGAGCTTGGCCGTCGGCTCGCCGGTGGGGTCGGGCTTCGGCGTCTCGTCCTTCTTGCCGTCGTCCCTCTTGTCGCCCTGGTCGCCCTGGGGCTTGTCACTGGCCGCACCGGAAGGCGCCGTCGGCGGGGTGGGGGCGTCCTTCAGGCCGTCGGTGACGGAACGGCCCTGGGTCGTCGGGGACGAGGAGGGCTTGCCGGAGGACGCGTCGTCGCCCTTGCCGTCCTTGTCGCCGGCGCTCGGCGAGGCGGACGAGCCGGGCTTGTCCTTCTTGTCCTTGTCGCCCTTGTCCCCCTGGTCCTTGCCGCCCTTGTCCTTGCCGGCGTCCGCCGGTACGGAGGGCTGGCGGGCGATGACCGGCCGGAAGAAGAGCTGCGCGGTGGTGCCGACCTGCGCGCGCGCCTGTTCGGCGTTGGTGCCCTTGGGAATGTTGACGATGATGTTCTCGGAGCCCTGGGTCTGTACCTCGGCCTCGGAAACACCCAGACCATTGACACGCTTGTTGATGATGTCAACAGCCGTGTTCATGTTGGTCTCGTTGATCGCGTTCTTCTGACCCGGCTCGTTCTTCGCCTGGAGCGTGATGCTCGTACCGCCGGCGAGGTCGATGCCGAGGCGGGGCGTGGTGTGCCCGGAGAGGAACATCCCCCCGGTGAGCGCCACCAGGGCGATCAGGATGAAGACCAGGGTGCGACCCGGTTTCCCCTGGGTGCCCTGCCTTCGGCCCTTCTTGGGTGCTGCCACCTTCTCGTTCTCCCTGTCCAACCGCCGGCCTGCGGGGTGCTCCCCCTGGTCCTCGCTGAGCGGAGGGGGGCCCGGGCGGGCGGCCATGAAGTTGTGTCGAGACGCGGCGCGAAATCACCTGCGGCGGGGGCACCGGTGCGCGAGCGGGCGCACGGCCCCCGGCTGTGACTACTTCGCGCCGGACTCGCCGTCGGTCTTCTTCGGCTCTGCGTCTGCGGCCTCGGGGGCCTCGTCGGCCGCGTCCTTCTTGCCGAGGTCGATGCGCGAGTCGTCGGACACGGACTCGCCGGGCTCGTCGGACCCGGTGAGGGAGGAGGCGTCGTCCGGCACCACCGGCGTGTCGCTCTCGGACTCCGCGCCGTGCACGATGCGGTTGTACTCGTCGTCCTCCAGGACGGCACCGATGGCGTTCTTCGCGTACACCGCGTGGACGCCGGGGGCCACCTCGAGGAGGACCGCGTCGTCGTGGACCTCCTTGACGGTGGCGTACATGCCGCCGATGGTGCGGATGCCGGTGCCAGGCGTCATCTGGTCGCGCATCTGCGCCGCCTGCTGCTGCTTCTTCTTGGCGGAGCGGGTCATCAGGAACATGGCCCCGATGAGCACGATGAACGGGAGGAGGGTCACGATATTCACGGGACGGAGTTTCCTTCGCACGACCGCGTGGTGGAGCGGCCTGATGGATGGGGGTGGGCGGCGCCGCCCACAAAGGCGGCATCGGCGGAGTCTAAGCGAGTCCGCGCCATACGAACAACGCTCGCCGCCTAAGGAACAACGCTCAGCATGGCACCGGGGTTCCTGACCGTGCGACTCTCCGCGCCGTCACCGCCGGTGTCACGTCCCGAACAGGTCCTGTTGGCCATTTCCCGCCCCCTGCCGGGGCGGCGTCAGACCCAGGTGCGTCCACGCGGCGGGGGTGGCGACGCGGCCGCGGGGCGTGCGGGCGAGCAGGCCCTCGCGCACCAGGAACGGCTCGGCCACCTCCTCCACCGTCTCGCGCTCCTCCCCCACGGCCACGGCCAGCGTGGACAGGCCGACCGGGCCGCCGCCGAAGAGCTTCAGCAGGGCTTCGAGCACGGCGCGGTCCAGGCGGTCGAGGCCGCGGGTGTCCACCTCGTACACCTTGAGGGCGGCGCCCGCGATCTCGCGGTTGATCACGCCGTCGGCCTTGACCTGCGCGTAGTCGCGTACGCGGCGCAGCAGGCGGTTGGCGATGCGCGGGGTGCCCCGGGAGCGGCCGGCGATCTCGGCGGCGCCGTCCGCGTCGATCTCCACGTCCAGCAGGCTCGCCGAGCGGTGGATCACCCGCTCCAGCTCGGCGGGCTCGTAGAACTCCATGTGCGCCGTGAAGCCGAAGCGGTCGCGCAGCGGCGGCGGCAGCAGTCCCGCGCGCGTGGTGGCGCCGACCAGCGTGAACGGCGGCAGCTCCAGGGGGATGGCGGTGGCGCCGGGGCCCTTGCCGACGACGACGTCGACGCGGAAGTCCTCCATCGCCATGTACAGCATCTCCTCGGCGGGACGCGACATGCGGTGGATCTCGTCGAGGAAGAGGACCTCGCCCTCCTGGAGCGAGGACAGGATCGCCGCGAGGTCGCCCGCGTGCTGGATGGCCGGGCCGCTGGTGATGCGGATCGGGGCGCCCATCTCGGCGGCGATGATCATCGACAGGGTGGTCTTGCCGAGGCCGGGGGCGCCGGAGAGCAGCACGTGGTCGGCGGTGGCGCCGCGGGCGCGGGCCGCGCGCAGCACGAGGTCGAGCTGCTCCCTGACCTTCTCCTGGCCGATGAACTCGTCCAGGTCCTTGGGGCGCAGGGCGGCCTCGACCGCCTGGTCCTCGCCGTCGGCGGCAGCGCCCACCAGCCGCTCCGCGGCGGAGCCGACGAGGCGCTCGTCCGCGGCGGCGGGCGCGGTCTCGTCGGTCGGGTCGTCCCAGTTCATGGCGTCTGCCTCGCGTGTGTCCGTGATGATCGAATGGCGGATCCGCGGTGTCCGCGGACCGGATGGAGCGGGCCGCCGCGCCGGGCGCGGCCCGGGGGCCGGCCGTCAGCCGGGGGCGGCCCGGCGGTCACCGGGTGCGGTTCAGCGTCTGGAGCGCCGCCTTCAGCAACTGGCCCACCTGCGGGTTCCCCTCGGCGGCCTCGGCCTGCGGCGTGACGGCGGCGACCGCCTCGTCGGCCTCCCGCGTCGCGTACCCCAGGCCGATGAGGGCGGCGTGGAGCTGGTCGCGCCAGCCCTGGGTGACAGGGGTGCCGACGGCCGGGCCGCCGGTGCCGAGCGGCTCGCCCAGGCGGTCCTTCAGCTCCAACAGGAGCTTCTGGGCGCCCTTCTTGCCGATGCCGGGCACGGCGGTGAGCGCCTTCTCGTCGCCGGAGGAGACCGCGCGGCGCAGCGCGTCGGGGCTGTGCACGGCGAGCATCGCCTGGGCCAGGCGCGGGCCAACGCCGCTCGCCGTCTGGAGCAGCTCGAAGGTCTGCCGCTCGTCGTCGTCGGCGAAGCCGTAGAGCGTGAGGGAGTCCTCGCGGACCACGAGGGACGTGGCGAGCTTCGCGGGCCGGCCGACGCGGAGCGTGGCGAGCGTGGCGGGCGTGCACTGGACGGCCATGCCGACGCCGCCCACTTCGACCACGGCGGTGTCCGGGGCGAGGGCGGCGACCGGGCCGCTGACGAAGGCGATCATGCCGTACGGCCTTTCGTTGCGTGCGGGGCGTGCGGGGCGTGCGGGCTCCTGGCCTGCTGGAGTGCCTGCTGCAGGCGGCTGTGGGCCGGGGCGCGCCAGATGTGGCAGATGGCGAGGGCGAGGGCGTCGGCGGCGTCGGCGGGCTTCGGCGGCGCGTCGAGCCGCAGCAGCCGGGTCACCATGGCGCCGACCTGGGCCTTGTCGGCGCGGCCCGAGCCGGTCACGGCGGCCTTGACCTCGCTGGGGGTGTGCAGGGCGACGGGGATGCCGCGGCGGGAGGCGCACAGCATGGCGACGGCGCTGGCCTGGGCGGTGCCCATGACCGTGCGCACGTTGTGCTGGCTGAACACGCGCTCCACGGCGAGGACTTCGGGGCGGTGCTCGTCCAGCCAGCGCTCGATGCCCGCCTCGATGGCGACGAGGCGGCTGCCCAGCTCCGCGTCGGCGGGGGTGCGCACGACGCCGACGCCGCGCATCGCGAGCGGGCGGCCCGCGACGCCTTCGACGACGCCGACACCGCACCGGGTCAGCCCCGGGTCGACCCCCAGTACCCGCACCGTTCCCCTGCCCCCTTCACCGATCGCCTGTTCGTGCAGGCTATCGGGTGCCACTGACAAAGCGACGGGCCGACGGGGTGTGTCCCGTCGGCCCGCTCACCGGATGCGCCCTCAGGCGTCGACCTTCTCCATGACCTCGTCGGAGACGTCGAAGTTGGCGAAGACGTTCTGCACGTCGTCGCTGTCCTCCAGCGCGTCGATCAGCTTGAAGATCTTGCGCGCGCCCTCCTCGTCGAGCTCGACCTGCATGGTCGGGACGAAGTTGGCGTCCGCCGAGTCGTAGTCGATCCCGGCCTCCTGCAGCGCGGTGCGGACCGCGACCAGGTCGGTGGCCTCGCTGAGCACCTCGAAGGTGTCGCCGAGGTCGTTGACCTCCTCGGCGCCCGCGTCCAGGACGGCGCCCAGGACGTCGTCCTCGGTCAGCTCGCCCTTGGGGACGATCACGACGCCCTTGCGGTGGAAGAGGTACGACACGGAGCCGGGGTCGGCCATGGAGCCGCCGTTGCGGGTCATGGCGACGCGGACCTCGGAGGCGGCGCGGTTGCGGTTGTCCGTCAGGCACTCGATGAGCACCGCGACGCCGTTGGGGCCGTAGCCCTCGTACATGATCGTCTCGTAGTCGGCGCCACCGGCCTCCAGGCCGGCGCCGCGCTTGATGGCCGAGTCGATGTTCTTGTTGGGCACCGACGACTTCTTGGCCTTCTGCACGGCGTCGAAGAGCGTCGGGTTGCCGTCGAGGTCGGCGCCGCCGGTACGGGAAGCGACCTCGATGTTCTTGATCAGCTTCGCGAAGAGCTTGCCGCGCTTGGCGTCGATCACGGCCTTCTTGTGCTTCGTCGTAGCCCATTTAGAGTGGCCGGACATCTGCCTGTCTCCTTCGCGTAACCAACCTCGTACGAACTCCCCCGTGCCGCGACGGCCGGGGGGACCCCCGGAGATCCTACAAGGACCGCCGGGCGGCCTGGTCCGCCCGCACCATGTCCACGAACAAGGCGTGCACCCGGTGATCCCCCGTCAGCTCCGGGTGGAAGGACGTGGCGAGCGCGTTGCCCTGGCGTACGGCGACGATGTGGCCCTCGTGCTCGGCGAGCACCTCGGCCGCGGCGCCGACCGACTCCACCCAGGGGGCGCGGATGAAGACGCCCTCCACAGGGTCGCCCTCGACGCCCTGGATGTCGACCGCCGTCTCGAAGGACTCGTTCTGCCGGCCGAAGGCGTTGCGCCGCACGATCATGTCGATGCCGCCGATCGTCTCCTGGCCCGAGCGCGGGTCGAGGATCTTGTCGGCGAGCATGATCATGCCCGCGCAGGTGCCGTAGACCGGCATGCCCTCGCGCACGCGCGCGCGAAGGGGCTCCAACAGGCCGAACAGAGCGGCCAGTTTGAAGATGGTGGTGGACTCGCCGCCGGGGATGACCAGGCCGTCGACCTCGGCGAGCTCTTCGGGCCGCCGGACCGGCCTGGCCACGGCGTCGGCCGCGGCCAGGGCGATCAGGTGCTCGCGTACGTCGCCCTGCAGGGCGAGGACGCCCACCACGGGGACGTCCGCCGTGGAGCCGCCGGGGCCGTGCGTCGCGGTGGCGGTCATCACCAGCCCCGGTTCGCGTAGCGCTCGGTCTCGGGCAGGGTGTCGCAGTTGATGCCGACCATGGCCTCGCCGAGGTTGCGGGAGGCGTCCGCGACGACCTTGGGGTCGTCGTAGAAGGTGGTGGCCTTCACGATGGCGGCGGCGCGCTTGGCCGGGTCGCCGGACTTGAAGATGCCGGAGCCGACGAAGACGCCCTCGGCGCCGAGCTGGCGCATCAGGGCGGCGTCGGCCGGGGTGGCGACGCCACCGGCGGAGAACAGCACCACCGGCAGCTTGCCCAGCTCGGCGACCTCCTTGACCAGCTCGTACGGGGCGCGCAGCTCCTTGGCGGCGGCGTACAGCTCGTGGTTGTCGAAGCCGCGCAGCCGGGCTATCTCGTTCTTGATCTGGCGCAGGTGGCGCACGGCCTCCACGACGTTGCCGGTGCCGGCCTCGCCCTTGGAGCGGATCATGGCGGCGCCCTCGGCGATGCGGCGCAGGGCCTCGCCCAGGTTGGTGGCGCCGCAGACGAACGGCGTGGTGAAGGCCCACTTGTCGGAGTGGTTGACCTCGTCGGCCGGGGTGAGCACCTCGGACTCGTCGATGTAGTCCACGCCGAGGGCCTGGAGGACCTGGGCCTCCACGAAGTGGCCGATGCGGGACTTGGCCATCACGGGGATGGAGACGGCCTCGATGATGCCCTCGATCATGTCCGGGTCGGACATCCGGGCCACGCCGCCGTCCTTGCGGATGTCGGCGGGCACCCGCTCCAGCGCCATGACGGCGACGGCGCCCGCGTCCTCGGCGATCTTCGCCTGCTCGGGCGTCACGACGTCCATGATCACGCCGCCCTTGAGCTGCTCGGCCATGCCGCGCTTCACTCGGGCGGTGCCGGTCGCGGTGGTCTCGGCGGTGGCCTGGTCGGTGCTGGGGAGCGTGCTGGACACGGGTTGACCTCACTCGGTGGCTCGGTGGCTCGGTGGAAAAGAGCTGTGTGGGGCGCTTTCGCCGTCCCGGGAGAACGCCCGTCTAGAGGAAACGTCCGCGGACCAGTCCACAGCAAGGGCCAATGATGAGGCGGTGGATCGTTTTCGTACGTTGCACGTGTCCGTGAGCGTGTCCGTGGGCGTGAGCGTGGACGTGACCGAAGCCGTGGCCGAGGCCGTGACCGCCGGAAAACTCTGGTGACCACTCCCCGGGGGCCGTACGCGGGCGCCATTCTGGGGACATGCGGGCAGTCTGGGCTGTGGTGCGGGCAGCGGTGGTGGCGCCGGTCGTGAGGGGCGCGCGGCGTGCGAGCCGGTGGTGGGACGCGCACGGGGTGGTGACGGCCCTCGTCCTGCCCGTGTACGTCACTTGGGAGACCGTGAACCACGGCTTCCGCTGGCGGATGGCCCCGTTCATGCCGCTCGCCGTCGCCTCCCTCGCCCTGTGGGGGCTGGAGGTGGCCAAGCTGCTCCGCAAGGCGGGCCGGACCTAGGCCCCGCGGTCCGGTCTACGCGGTGGTCCGGTCGACCAGGGCCACCGGCGGCTCGTCGTCCATCTCCACCGCCATCGGGAACGGCGCGTGCCCGGCGAGGCGGAACCAGCGCACCTTGCGGTGCCGGCGCAGCGCCCGGGCCGCGCGTACGGCGTCGTTGTGGAACCGCCGTGCCATCGGTACGCGGCGCACGGCCGCGGCCAGTTCCCGCGTGGCCTCGTCGCCGCCCGGTGCCTCGCGCACCGCCTCCACCTGCTGGGCCTCGCCGAAGATCGCGCGCAGCGCCTGGCTCAGCTCGCTCTCGGCGACCTCGCGCTGCTCCTCCTCCGCCTGCCGGGCCGCGTGCGCCGCCTCGTACAGGACGATCGAGGCGGCCGGGTCGAGCACTCCGGAGGTGGCCAGCTCCTGGGCGACCGAGGCGCGGCGCAGCAGCTGCGCGTCGAGCGCGGCGCGGGCCGCGTCGATGCGCGCGTGCAGCCGGTCCAGGCGTCCCGCGGTCCAGCTCAGGTAGAGGCCGATCGCGAACAGGGCCGCCGCGATCCAGATCAAGGTGGAGGTCACAGCGGCCTAGGCTACCGCCGGGGTGCGGCTACGAGCCCGGGGCCCGGCCCCGGCCACCCCGCGGTCCCTCCTGGCCGGGGCCGTCGGCGCCCCACGGGGCACACGGCCCGGGCCCGTCGGCGCTTCGCGCCTCGTCCTCAAACGCCGGACGGGCTGGATGCGGTGCTGCGCCTTGCGCCCTGAGACTCCCCCGCCCATCCCGCACCGGACCCGCACGGGTGGGCGGGTGGGCGGGTGGGAAACCATCCGGCGCGAAGCGACGGAACAGCCAGACGACGGACGGAAAGCCGCCAGGCCGGGGCCGCACGGGACCGCCAGGGCCGGGCGGGTGGGCGGGTGGGCAAAAGGGGCAGGGCCCCGCTAGTCCCTGGCGAGGCCGAACCGGGCTCGCAGGCCCGTGCGCTCGTCGGCCGCCACCGCCGCCGCCCCGTCCGTCACCGTCTCGTACACCGACAGGATGTCCGCCCCGACGGTCGACCAGTCGAACCGCCGCACGTGCTTGCTGCCCCGCTCGCGCAGCTCCGCGCGCCGCCGCGGGTCGTCGAGGAGGCGTACGGCCGCCTCCGCGAGGGAGTCGGCGTCCTCGTTCACGAACAGGTCGCCGGCCGCGCCCTGGTCCAGGACCTGCGCGAAGGCGTCGAGATCGCTCGCGAGGACCGGGGCGCCCGCCGACATCGCCTCGACCAGGATGATGCCGAAGCTCTCCCCCCCGGTGTTCGGGGCGACGTACACGTCGACGCTGCGCAGCAGGCGCGCCTTGTCCTCGTCACTGACCATGCCGAGGAACTCCACCCGCCGGCGCAGCTCCGCCGGGAGCGAGGCGACCGCCTCCTCCTCGTCGCCGCGCCCGGCGACGAGGAGCCGCGCCTCGGGGCACTCCGCGAAGATCCGCGGCAGCGCCTTCATCAGCACCGGCAGGCCCTTGCGGGGCTCGTCGATGCGGCCGATGAAGCCGAGCGTGCGGCCCTGCCACTCGGGGCGCGGCTCGGCGTCGGCGAAGAAGTCGACGTCCACGCCGTTCGGGATGACGACCGCGTCGCCGCCCAGGTGCTCGACCAGCGTGCGCCGGGCGTACTCGCTCACCGCGATGCGCGCGCTGATCTTCTCCAGGGCGGGCTGGAGGATCGGGTACGCCGCGATCATGGCCCGGGAGCGCGGGTTGGACGTGTGGAACGTCGCCACGATCGGGCCCTGCGCCGCCCAGCAGGCCAGCAGGCCGAGCGAGGGCGACGTCGGCTCGTGGATGTGGATGACGTCGAAGGTGCCGTCGTGCAGCCAGCGGCGGACGCGCGCGGCCGACAGAAAGCCGAAGTTGAGCCGCGCCACCGAGCCGTTGTACGGCACCGGCACGGCCCGGCCCGCCGACACCACGTACGGCGGCAGGGGGGTCTCGTCGTCCGCCGGGGCGAGGACGGACACCTCGTGCCCCACGCGGATGAGGTGCTCCGCCAGGTCGCGGATGTGGAACTGGACGCCGCCGGGCACGTCCCACGAGTACGGGCAGACGATGCCGATCCTCACCGCGTCCCTCCGCCTCCCGCGCGCCGGGGCCCCTTCGCCGGGTCGAGGTCCGCGAGCCACAGGCGCTGGAGCATGTGCCAGTCCTGCGGGTGCGCGGCGATGCCCGTGGCGAACGCGTCGGCCAGCGCCTGCGTCATGGCGGCCGTCTTCTCCTTGCGGGTGCCCTCCTCGGGCACGTCGACGGGCGGGTGCACGCGCCCGCGCATCACCGGCGAGGAGTCGTACCAGAGCGTCGCCGGCAGCAGCAGCGCACCGGTCTGCTGGGCGAGCGCGGCGGGCCCGGCGGGCATGCGCGCCGTCTCGCCGAAGAAGGACACCTCGACCCCGGACGACGACATGTCCCGGTCCGCGACCAGGCAGACCAGGCCGCCCGCGCGCAGCCGCCGCGCCAGCGTGCCGAACGCCGAGCCGCCGGTGTGCGGCAGGACCTCCATGCCGAGGCCGCTGCGGTAGGCGACGAAGCGGTCGTACAGGGACTCGGGCTTCTGCCGCTCCTGCACGGTCGTGAACGGCGTCTTCAGCTTCGTGGTGACCCAGGCTCCCGCCAGGTCCCAGTTGGCCAGGTGCGGCAGCGCCAGGATGACGCCGCGGCCGCGGTCCAGGCCGTCCGTGAGGAGGTGCACGTCCTCGACCGTCACGCCGTCCCGGATGCGCTCCTCGCTCCACGCGGGCAGCCGGAACGACTCCATCCAGTAGCGCATGTACGAGCGCATGCCCGCCCTGGACAGCTCGGCCAGGCGCCGCGGCGACGCGTCCGGGACCACGCGCGCGTAGTTCGCCTCCAGGCGGAGCACGCCCTTGCCGCGCCGCTTCCAGGCGACGTCGGCGATGGTGCGCCCGAGGCGCACGGCGGCGGGCTCCGGCAGCTTCTTGAGGGTGCTCCAGCCCGCGCCGTACAGGGCGTCGGTGAGCTTCTCCGCGCCGCGGCTCACGACGCCGTCCCGCTCTGTGGCATGTCCTGCCGCGCGGCCTCGGCGTCCGCCTCGGCGGCCTCGCGGCGCACCGTCACCACCCGCTGCACGAGCGTGACGAGGCTGCCGACGGCCACGATCCACAGCGCCACGGGCAGCAGCACGTCGATGCCGGGCACCCCGAACTTGTGCAGCCCGGCGAAGCCCGCAGCGACCAGCGAGATCACCAGGCGCTCGGCGCGCTCGACCAGGCCGTTGACGGCCACCGGCAGGCCGATCGCCTCACCGCGCGCCTTCGTGTACGACACCACCTGGCCGCTCGCCAGGCAGAAGATCGACACCGCGCACAGGATGTTGTCGTCGCCGGAGCCCGCGTACCAGAGGGCGAAGCCGCCGAAGATCGCGCCGTCGGCGACCCGGTCGAGCGTCGAGTCCAGGAACGCGCCCCACCGGCTGGAGCGGCCCATCTGCCGCGCCATGTTGCCGTCGACCAGGTCCGAGAACACGAACAGCGTGATGACGACCGTGCCCCAGAAGAACTCCCCGCGGGGGAAGAAGACCAGCGCTCCCGCCATCACCCCGGCCGTGCCGATGAGCGTGACCGTGTCGGGGCTGACCCCGCGGCGGATGAGAAACGCGGCGAACGGCGTGAGGACACGCGTGAAAAACGCACGCGCGTACTTGTTCAGCATGGCCTTCCCGAGGGTCGGTGCGCACGGCGGCCCCGTTGGCCACCGGCTGGCCCATCGTAGTCACGCCCCGGAGGGGGCGGCTCGCCCCCTCACGATCGCGTACGACGTATGGACGCACAGTGACGCAAGTGGAAAGCTCGGAAGCACCGCGGGCGTCGTCGGAGCCGCCCCCGCAGCGGTTCTCCGTGTGTCCGCGCTTGAGCCAGCATCCCCGAGGGGGCTGAGCCTCCTCACCATGCGCGTCACCGGGAGGCCAAGGCATGGGCGACAAGGCGAACGCACACCCCGGAGCCGCCGGCAGGGCAGCGACGGCCGACCATCCCGCGTCCGTACGGAATGTGGTGCTGGTCGGCCACAGCGGGTCGGGCAAGACGACTCTGGTGGAGGCCCTCGCCCTCACCGCGGGGGCGGTGAACCGGGCCGGCCGCGTCGAGGACGGCACCGCCGTCTCCGACTACGACGAGATCGAGCACCGGCAGCAGCGCTCGGTCCAGCTCTCCCTCGTCCCCGTCGAATGGGGCGGCTACAAGATCAACCTCCTGGACACCCCGGGATACGCCGACTTCGTCGGCGAGCTGAGGGCCGGTCTGCGCGCCGCGGACGCGGCCCTCTTCGTCGTCTCGGCCGCCGAGGGCGTCGAGGGCATCACCGGCGCGACCCGCATGGTCTGGGAGGAGTGCGCCGCCGTCGGCATGCCCCGGGCCATCGTCATCACCCACCTGGAATCCGCGCGCGCCGACTTCCCGCAGATGACCCGCGCCTGCGCCGACGCCTTCGGCGGCGACGACCCCGACGCCGTGCTGCCGCTGTACCTGCCGCTGCACGGCGAGCCGGGCACCGACGGCCACGCCCCCGTCACCGGCCTCGTCGGCCTGCTGTCCCAGCGCGTGTACGACTACGCGTCCGGCGAACGCAAGGAGTCCGAGCCGGGCCCGGACCAGCTCCCCGCCATCGAGGAGGCCCGCAACAAGCTCATCGAGGGCATCATCGCCGAGAGCGAGGACGAGTCCCTCATGGACCGCTACCTCGCCGGTGACGAGATCGACCACAAGACGCTCGTGGACGACCTGGAGCGCGCCGTCGCGCGCGGCGTCTTCCACCCCGTGCTCGCCGCCGCCCCCGCCGCCGGCGGCGCCCGCCAGGGCATCGGCACCGTCGAACTCCTGGAACTCGTCACCGGCGGCTTCCCCACCCCGCCGGAGCGCCCCGTGCCCGCCGTCACCACCCCCGACGGCACCCCCAGGCCCGCCCTCACC
Source organism: Streptomyces sp. CC224B (assembly GCF_030010595.1). Taxonomy (NCBI): domain Bacteria; kingdom Bacillati; phylum Actinomycetota; class Actinomycetes; order Kitasatosporales; family Streptomycetaceae; genus Streptomyces; species Streptomyces sp. CC224B. The sequence continues at coordinate 38,689 of NZ_JASCXL010000081.1, forward strand.
TGCGACCCCGAAGGGCCCCTCGCCGCCGAGGTCGTCAAGACCGCGTCCGACCCCTACGTCGGCCGGATCTCCCTGGTCCGCGTCTTCTCCGGCACCCTGCGCCCCGACGACACCGTGCACGTGTCCGGACACGGCCTCACCGACCGCGGCCACGAGCCCCGGGACCTCCACGAGGCCGACGAGCGCGTCGGTGCCCTGTCCGCCCCCTTCGGCAAACAGCAGCGCCCCCTGCCCCGGGTCATCGCCGGCGACCTCGCCTGCGTCGCCAAACTGAGCCGCGCCGAGACCGGCGACACCCTCTCCGCCAAGGACGACCCGCTCCTCATGGAGCCCTGGGACATGCCCGACCCGCTGCTCCCGCTCGCCATCCAGGCGCACAGCAAGGCCGACGAGGACAAGCTCTCCCAGGGGCTCTCCCGGCTCGTCGCCGAGGACCCCACCATGCGGCTCGAACAGAACCAGGACACCCACCAGGTCGTCCTGTGGTGCCTCGGCGAAGCCCACGCCGACGTGGCCCTGGAACGGCTCCGCAGCCGCTACGGCGTCCAGGTCGACGTCGTCCCCCACAAGGTGTCCCTGCGCGAGACTTTCGCGGGCCGGTCCGCCGGGCGCGGCCGCCACGTCAAGCAGTCCGGCGGCCACGGCCAGTACGCCATCTGCGAGATCGAGGTGGAACCCCTGCCCGGCGGCAGCGGCATCGAGTTCGTCGACAAGGTCGTCGGCGGCGCCGTCCCCCGGCAGTTCATCCCCTCCGTCGAGAAGGGCGTCCGCGCCCAGGCCGCCAAGGGCGTCGCCACCGGCAACGCCCTCGTCGACATCCGCGTCACCCTCCTCGACGGCAAGGCCCACTCGGTGGACTCCTCCGACGCCGCCTTCCAGACCGCCGGCGCGCTCGCCCTGCGCGAGGCCGCCGCGGGCACCACCATCCACCTCCTCGAACCCGTCGCCGACGTCCGGGTCCTCATCTCCGACGAGTACGTGGGCACCGTCATGAGCGACCTGTCCGGACGGCGCGGCCGCGTCGTCGGCACCGAACAGGCCCCCGGCGGACGCACCCTCGTCCGCGCCGAGGTCCCCGAGATCGAGATCGGCCGCTACGCCATCGACCTCAGGTCCCTGTCCCAGGGCACAGCGCGTTTCAACCGCTCGTACGCCCGGCACGAACCGATGCCCCCGCAAGTGGCCCAGAAGATCCGCGAACAGGCCGGACCCGGCGCCTAGTCACGCCCCACCGGCCCCCTGCCGCCCGCTCCGCGCGCCCGCGGACGGGCGGCATTCGGCCGAGGACTGCCGGATGCCGGTGCGCACCGATACGCTGATGACCTGATCAACTGATGTACCGGCCGGCTCAACAGGTGTGCCTGGCCGCGCAGTCGGGAAACTACGCAGTCGGGAAGGGCCGCGCCGACCGGCGGCGCGGCGAGTGGGGGCGGCAGGTGGCGGACGACGCATTCGACTTCAGGCCAGGGGCCCAGGTACCGCTCTCCGGCTCCGCCGGACAGACCGCGGCCACCCATGCCCTGGCCTCGGCGGCCTACCGCGACAGCGAGGTCGACGAGATCCTCAAGGCCAACAACGACTGGCACAAGTCCGTGGTGAAACCGGGCCTGTGGTCCCTGTTCCGGCCGAGCCTCGGCGAGGCCTTCTCCAGAACCGTCCAGGTGCGGATGCTCGGCGGCGCCCGCAAACCCCTCATCCAGTCCTTCGGCACCGAGCCGCAGACCGTCGTCGAGCACTGCCTCGCCGCCACCCGCATCCGCCGCCAGCGCGACAGCAGACTCACGGCGGTCATGGCCGTGTGCGGGCTGCTCTTCCTGCCCGGCCTGCTCGCCTGGCTGCTCGTCTTCACCGCCCACCGCTGGATCACCAAGCAGAAGGACAAGCGCGCCCAGGCCGTCTCCACGGCCGTCCTCGTGGCCGTCGGCATCCTCGTCGTCATCGTCCTCGTCAAGCTGCCCTTCGACGGCTTCTGGGCCTGGTACCTGCGCCTGTCCCTCGTCGCCCCCCTCATCGGCTGGTTCCTGGCCAAGCACATGGCCGAAGCCACCGCCAAGGACCTGCGCGACCGCTGGTCCGGCCTGCTCTCCGGCGGCGGCGTCGCCGCCAAGATCCCCGAGGCCGTGCCGGGCAGCCCCGGCGAGACCTCCGCCGAGCGCCTGCGCCAGGGCCTCGCCCGCCTCTCCGCCGAGCAGCAGAGCAACTCCGTCTTCTACGCGGGCCCCAAGGGGATACTGGGCATGGGCACCCGCTGGGGAAGCTGGCAGCTCGCCGAGGAGCTCACCCCCCGCGAGGACGGCAAGGAGATCAACCCCTTCCGGAGCTGGGACGTCATACGCGCGGTGCACGACCAGCTCCGCATGCTGGAGCGCGGCCCGCTGCACACCGGGGGCTTCCCCACCCCGTCGATAAAGCACTGGATCGTCTCCCCCATCGGGGAGAACGCCGGCGCGGTCTCCCGCCCCTCCGGCACCGACGTCGAGGCGTTCCAGATCAAGGGCCACGAGATACAGCGCATCTGCAACGAGCAGCAGTTCGGCAGCGGCGACCGGCACTACCTCGGCGTGCAGTTCACCCTCTGGGACGGCCAGCTCGTCATCACCATGCTGATCACGGTGACCGTCCTGCACGAGACCCTGCGCATCGAGGTCACCGGCCACGCCCTCGGCCCGGTCCACTCCCTGTTCACCAGCAAGCCCTCCCCCAAGACCAAGACGGTCAGCAAGACCGTCAAGTTCTGGGAGACCACGACGCGCAACCTCCCGCTCGTCGACGCCCAGGAAGTGGTGCGCCTCGCGGTACGCGCCCCCTTCACCTGGTACCCGCCGATCCTGGACTACCTCGGCGGCAGCCTGGTCCTCCCCGAGCCCTTCGGCCTGCGCCACGCCTGGGCCGACAAGCCCTGGCGCCACCGCTTCATGGCCGACGACGCCCTGCGCGCCGCCACGCCCGTACTGCGCGTCGTGCACTCCGCCGCCATCAAGGTCCTGGAGGAGAACGGCGTCAACACCGACCGCTTCAGCGGCCGCGCCACGTTCCTCAGCGGCGCCATCCAGGACCCGTCGCCACGCCAGGCGGACGTGTACGGCGTCTGACTGCCGCGCGGCACGGGGCAAGGGGGGGGGGGGGCGGGGGCGAGCCCCCCCCCCCGCCCCGGGGCCCCGGGCGGGCCCCCCCCGGCGCCCGCCCCCCCCCCCACCAGGCGGGGGGCCCC